>NZ_JBFUEB010000090.1:0-25510 GCF_056404395.1 Rhizobacter sp. P2_D12
GGCCGCGGCCGCGCCGCCGCGCGGGCGCGGCGAGCACGTGATGGTGGTGGACGACGACCCGGCGATGCTGCTGATGGTGGAGAGCCTGCTGCAGCGTGCCGGCTACCGCGTGACCGGCGTCGACCAGCCGCGCGAAGCGGCGGCGCGGCTGCGCCGCGAGCCCGGCGCCTACGACCTGGTCGTCACCGACTACAACATGCCGGAGCTGACCGGCATGGAACTCGCGAACGAGATCGCGCAGATCCGCGCCGACCTGCCGGTGGTCATCAGCTCGGGTTTCATCTCCGACGAGATGCGCAGCGCCGCGCACGAAGCCGGCGTGAAGGGGCTGATGCAAAAGGAGTACAYGCTGGAGCAGCTGGGCGGCATCGTGCACGCGGTGCTGAATCCCGCACCCGGCACCTGAACCGCATTCGCCGCAGAATGCGCACTCCCTGCCAGGAGCCGCCGATGAGCGAGATGCGTGTTCGCCGTGTGATGTTGTCGATGCTGGTGGCGATGCTGCTGCCGTGGCCGGCCTGGGCTGCGTCCGATGCCGAGCTGGCCGCGCTGCTCGCCAGCCCGGTCCGCACCGACGACGACCGCAAGGCGGACGCCGGCCGCCAGCCGCTCGGGCTGTTGCGCTTTGCACAGGTGGAGCCGGGCATGTCGGTGCTCGACGTGTCGGCCGGCGGCGGCTACACGGCGCAGCTGATGGCGCTGGTGGTCGGGCCGGCCGGCAACGTGTGGGCCCAGGTCGAGCAGCGCCGCACCGTGCTCGACAGGCGCCTGGCCGCGCACCCGCAGCCGCAGCTCGCGGTGCTGGTGCGGCCGTTCGAGGACCTGTTCCCGGCCGATGCGCCGCGTGTCGACCTGGTGACGCTGGTGCTGTCGTACCACGACATCGCGTACGCGCCGGTCGACCGGGCGAAGCTCAACGCGGCGATGTTCGCGGCGCTGAAGCCGGGCGGTCACCTGGTGCTGGTCGACCATGCGGCGAAGCCGGGCACCGGCGTCGCCGACGCGAAGCGGCTGCACCGCATCGACGAGCAGCTGGTGCGGCAGGAGATCGAGGCGGCCGGCTTCGTGCTCGAGGCCGACGGCGATTTCCTGCGCAACCCGGCCGATCCGCGCGAGCAGGCCTTCTTCGACATGAAGCAGCCGGCCGACCGCTTTGCGTTGCGTTTCGTGCGGCCGCTGACCTACCAGCCGTCCGAACCGCCGCCGTCGGAGCCGCCGCCACCGCCGCCGCCGCCGCTGTCCCAGTCGCCGCCCGAGCCGAAATCGACCGAGCGGTTGGACAGTTCGTCGGCCGCGCCGTTGTCGAAGTAGCCCGGGCTCACGCCGCCATCCGACGCGTGGCTGGCGGACGACGAACCGCCGTCGTGCCGGCCGTCGAGCATCTTCTCGGCCAGCATGCCGGCCGCGAAGCCACCCGCCGCTGCCAGGCCGGTGCCCAGCATGCCGCTGCCGGCACCGGGGCCACCGCCCATCGGGCTGTAGTTGGGGCCGTAGCCGCCGGTCGGCGTGCCATAGGCGGGCGCCATCGTCTGCGCACGGCGCGCGCTGAACACGCGCCACAGCAGCACCGCGATCACCGCGAAGCCGATGCCCCAGACCCAGCCGGGGATGCCGCTGCCGCGCTCCACCGGTGCGCGCTGCGCCGGTGCCGTCATCGCGCCGCCCGCACCTGCGCCGGCCCCGGTGGAGGCCTTCTCGCCCTGTTGCTCGCGTTCGAGCAGCTGTTCGAAGCTCTTGAACTTCTCCGGCTGCGTGAAGCCGATCGCCGGGTCGAACTGCTTGGCGAGGCGCGCTTCCTGCAGCGCGAACTCGAAGCGCTTGTTGTGCGCCAGGATCTCGGCGTAGATGTAGTGCGCCTTGGCGCTGCCCGGCTTGGCGGCGACCACGTCGCGCATCATCGATTCGGCCTGGGTGTAGTTGCCTTTCTGCACCTCGGCCTGCACGTCGGTGACGGTCGGCAACGCGAAGGCCGCGGCCGACACCAGGCCCATGGCCAGGAAGGCCAGCATTGCAAGAAGTCGTTTCATGTCCGTTTGCCTTTCATCGGTCTGGAGGACCTGAGGCCCCAGATGGGGGCCGCGGAGCCTTGTGCAAGCCCCTGCTGCATGCAGGGCAAACCGCGCGCCCGCGTCAGGACCCCGACGATACGCCACCCAGCGGTGCGGCGGCATGACGCAGTTCGGTGCGTGCGCTGCGCATCACCGCGATGCCGCCCTGCAGGCCGAGGCCGGCCATCAGCGCCGCGACCGCGACGTCCGGCCACATCGTGCCGGTGCCGAACACGCCCAGCGCCGCCAGCAGCACCGCCGCATTGCCGATCGCGTCGTTGCGGCTGCACAGCCACACCGAGCGCATGTTGGCGTCGCCCTCGCGGAAGCGGTAGAGCATCAACGCGACCCCCAGGTTCACCGCCAGCGCCAGTGCGCCGATCGCGCCCATCGTGGCCGGCACCGGGGCCGCGCCATGCCAGGCGTGCCACAGGGCCAGCAACAGCACGCCGGCGCCATAGACCGCCATCGTCGCGCCCTTGAACCAGGCAACGCGCGGGCGCCACACCGCGGCCATGCCGAGCGCGGCCAGGCTGAGCCCGTAGTTGACGGCGTCGCCGAAGAAGTCGGCCGCGTCGGCCAGCAGCGAGGCCGAGTCGGCATGCACGCCGCCGCCGATCTCGAGCGCGGCCATGCCGGCGTTCAGCACCAGCGCGATCCACAGCACGCGGCGGTAGGTGGCGCTGACCGGGCCGGTGGGCAGGTGGTCATGAGAGTGGCCGTGGTCGTGCGAATGACCGTGCGCATGGCCGTGGTCGTGGTTGCAGCAATCGTGTGACATCGATGGGGCGTCCTGGGGTCGGGTGGCTGTGGCACATTCGAAAGCCTGGAGTCCCTCCAAGGTCAAGCCCCCATGCGCATCAAGGATGTTTCCGAAGCCACCGGCGTGCCGGCCGACACCATCCGCCACTATGAGAAGGCGGGCCTGCTGCCGCTGCCGGCGCGGGGCGGCAACAACTACCGCCGCTACACCGAGGCCGATGTGCAACGGCTGCGCTTCATTCGCAACTGCCGGTCGCTGGACATGAGCCTGGACGAGGTGCGGCCGCTGCTGGATTTCCTGGACCATCCGCAGGCAGACTGCTYGAAGGTGGATGCGGTGATCGAATCGCACCTGGCCCACGTGCGCGAGCGCCTGGCGAGCCTGCAGGTGCTGGAGCRCCAGCTGGAGCTGCTGGCCCAGGTGTGCGGCCCGTCGCGGGCACACGAGCTGTGCGGCATCGTGATGGCCTTGTCGAAGGATGCGCCGGGCGGTGTGCCGCCGGCAGGGCGCGGCGTGCACACGACCTAGGATGAACCCTACAATTCGCGCCGCGGCGACCCGTGGCGGTCGTCTTCACGAAGGCCTTCCATGAGCAACGAGCCCCCCGACGACAAGCCCCACGGCCACGCCAGCCCCGATCTCACCCACATCGCGCCGCGCGACAAGGCCGAGATCCTGGCCCAGGCACTGCCGTACATCCGCAAGTTCCATGGCAAGACCATGGTCATCAAGTACGGCGGCAACGCGATGACCGATCCGGCGCTGCAGCAGGATTTCGCCGAGGACGTGGTGCTGCTGAAGCTGGTGGGCATCAACCCGGTGGTGGTGCACGGCGGCGGCCCGCAGATCGAGGATGCGCTGGCCAAGATCGGCAAGAAGGGCACCTTCATCCAGGGCATGCGCGTCACCGACGAGGAGACGATGGAAGTCGTCGAATGGGTGCTGGCCGGTCAGGTGCAGCAGGACATCGTCGGGCTGATCAACGCGGTGGGCGGCAAGGCCGTCGGCCTGACCGGGCGCGATGGCGGGCTGATCCGCGCGCACAAGCTGAAGATGGTCGACCGCGACGACCCGACCAAGGTGCACGACGTTGGCCAGGTGGGCGAGATCGAGTCGATCGACCCGTCAGTGGTCAAGGCGCTGCAGGACGACCAGTTCATCCCGGTGATCTCGCCGCTCGGCTTCGGCTCGGAGAACGAGAACTACAACATCAATGCCGACGTGGTGGCCGGCAAGCTGGCCGAGGTGCTGAAGGCCGAGAAGCTGCTGATGCTGACCAACATCCCCGGCGTGCTGGACAAGCAGGGCAAGCTGCTGACCAACCTGTCGGCGCGCGAGATCGACGACCTGTTCGCCGACGGCACGATCAGCGGCGGCATGCTGCCGAAGATCGCGTCGGCGCTCGATGCCGCGAAGAACGGCGTCAACACGGTGCACATCATCGACGGCCGCGTGCCGCATGCGATGCTGCTCGAGATCCTGACAGAGCAGGCCTACGGGACCATGATCCGGTCCCATTGACGCCGGTCTTACCGGGGCGGATATCCCGCCTCGGTGAGCGCCGCGGCAAGCGTCGCCCGATCCTTCGCCGACTCCACCTGCACCCGGTGCGCCGCCAGGTCCACCACCACGGCGGCCTGCGGGTCGGCGCTCTTGACGGCTTGCGCCACCGCCTTCACGCAATGCCCGCAGCTCATGCCGTCGACTTGAAACTCGATCATCGATTTCTCCGTTGAAATGCAGGACAAGAGCCTGCACTGTCAAGCTTCCCATGATGGCAAGGTCAAGCGCAGGGTCTTGACCTTTCCATGATGGTAAGGTTGAGACTCGGCGCATGACCACGAACTCGCTTTCCCTCAGCATCGACGGCATGAGCTGCGCCTCCTGCGTCGCCCGCGTCGAGAAGGCGCTGAAGCAGGTGCCCGGCGTCGTGTCGGCGACCGTGAACCTGGCGACCGAACGCGCCGACGTGCAGGTGCGCGACGGCAACGAGGCGGGCGCTCTGCTCGCCGCGGTCGAGAAGGCGGGCTATGCCGCGCACGTCCACGCCCCGGACGAGGCGCCGCCGGCCGACGCCCCATTGGCGCCCATCATGCTGGCCGCGGCGCTGTCGCTGCCGCTGGTGCTGCCGATGCTGTTGTCGCTGGCCGGCATCGACGCGATGCTGCCCGGCTGGCTGCAGCTGCTGCTCGCGACACCGGTGCAGTTTGTGCTCGGTGCGCGCTTCTACCGTGCCGGCTGGAAGGCGCTGCGCGCCGGCAGCGGCAACATGGACCTGCTGGTCGCGCTCGGCACCTCGGCCGCGTGGGGTTTGAGCGCGTGGCAGCTGCTTCGCCATGGCGGCCACGGGCACCTGTACTTCGAGGCCTCGGCCGTCGTGATCACGCTGGTGCTGCTCGGCAAATGGCTGGAGCAGCGCGCCAAGCGGCAGGCGACCGACGCGATCCGCGCGCTGAACGCACTGCGCCCGCAGGTGGCGCGGGTGCGCCGCGACGGAATCGACGTCGACCTGCCGATCGCGCAGTTGCGCCTCGGCGACGTGGTGGTCGTGCGGGCCGGCGAGCGGCTGCCGGCGGATGGCGAGGTGATCGACGGCGAGAGCCAGGTCGACGAATCTCTGATCACCGGCGAAAGCCTGCCGGTGGCGCGCGGCGTCGGGGCGCATGTCACCGGCGGCGCGGTCAACGGCGACGGCCTGCTGCTGGTGCGCACGACCGCGCTGGGCGCCGAATCGACGCTGTCGCGCATCGTGCGGCTGGTGGAATCGGCCCAGGCGAAGAAGGCACCGATCCAGCAACTGGTCGATCGCGTCAGCGCGGTCTTCGTGCCGGTGGTGATCGGCCTTGCGCTGCTGACGCTCGCGGGCTGGGGCGTCGCGACCGGCGACTGGGAGCAGGCGCTGCTGAACGCGGTCGCGGTGCTGGTGATCGCCTGCCCGTGCGCGCTCGGCCTCGCGACGCCTGCCGCGCTGATGGCCGGCACCGGCGTCGCGGCGCGCCGCGGCATCCTGGTGCAGGACGCCGATGCGCTTGAACGGGCGCAGCGCGTCGACGTCGTTGCCTTCGACAAGACCGGCACGCTGACCGAGGGCCACCCGCAGTTGCTCGCGTTCGAGGCGGTGGATGGCGATGCGCGCGGCTTGTTGTCGGCGAGCGCCGCGCTGCAATCGGGCAGCGAGCACGCGCTGGCGAAGGCGGTGCTCGATGCTGCCGCACGCGAAGGCCTGGCCGTGGTGCCGGCCGGCGCGGTGCGCGTGGTGGGCGGACGCGGCCTGTCGGGCCGGGTCGACGGGCACGAGCTGCGCCTGGGCAGCAGCCGATTCATGCACGAGCTCGGTGTCGACCTCGCGCCGAGCCGGGCGCGTGCCGACGCGCTGGAAGCCGAGGGCCGCACGGTGTCGTGGCTGGCCGACCTCGGCGCCACGCCGCTGCTGCGCGGCCTGCTGGCCTTCGGCGACCGGGCCAAGCCGGGCGCGGCCGAGGCGGTGCGCCTGCTGCAGGCGCGCGGCATGCGCTGCGTGCTGCTGACCGGCGACAACGCCGGCAGCGCCGGCGTGCTGGCGCGGCAGCTCGGCATCACCGAGGTGCATGCCGGACTGCTGCCGGAAGACAAGGTGGCACGGATCGAGGCGCTTCGGCGTGGCGGCGTGCGCGTCGCGATGGTCGGCGACGGCATCAACGATGCGCCGGCACTGGCCGCGGCCGACGTCGGCCTGGCGATGGGCAGCGGCACCGACGTCGCGATGCAGGCCGCCGGCATCACGCTGATGCGCGGCGACCCGCGGCTGGTGGCCGATGCGCTGGACATCGCCCATCTCACGCGGCGCAAGATCCACCAGAACCTGTTCTGGGCCTTCATCTACAACGTGGTCGGCATCCCGCTGGCGGCGTTCGGCCTGCTCAACCCGGTGCTGGCCGGCGCGGCGATGGCCTTCAGCAGCGCCAGCGTGGTCGGCAATGCGCTGCTGCTGCGGCGCTGGAAAGGGGCAGGGCGATGAACATCGGCGAAGCGGCGACGCGCTCCGGCGTGTCCGCGAAGATGGTGCGGCACTACGAATCGCTGGGGCTGTTGCCGGCGGTCGCGCGCACCGATGCGGGCTACCGCCAGTACGGCGACAGCGAGGTCCACACGCTGCGCTTCATCCGGCGTGCACGCGACCTGGGCTTCGGCATGGCCGAGATCGCCGAGCTGCTGAAGCTGTGGCAGAACCGCCGTCGCGCCAGCGGCGACGTCAAGCGCATCGCGCTCGCGCACGTCGCCGACCTGGACCGGCGCATTGTCGAGATGACGGCGATGAAGCGCACGCTGGAGCGCCTGGCGGGGTGCTGCCATGGCGACCAGCGGCCCGATTGCCCGATCCTCGACGAGCTCGCTGAATGACCGCTATTAAGCCGGCCCGGGTCTGGCTGTTCGACCTGGACAACACGCTGCACGATGCCTCGCACGCCGCCTTCGGCCCGACCAACCAGGCGATGACCGACTACATCGTGACCCACCTGGGGCTGTCGGCGGCCGATGCATCGGCGCTGCGCCAGCACTACTGGAACCACTACGGCGCGACGCTGCTGGGCCTGGTGCGCCACCATGGCGTGAAGCCCGGCCACTTCCTCGAGGAGACGCACCGCCTGCCCGGCCTCGAGGCGCGGCTGCGCACCAGCGCACACGACAGCGCCGCGCTGCGCCGGCTGCGTGGTCGCAAGTACGTGCTGACGAACGCGCCGCGGTCCTACGCGCTGCGCGTGCTGCGGGCGCTGGGCCTGCTGTCGTGTTTCGATGGCGTGATCAGCATCGACGAGATGACGATGTTCGGCCACCCGCGGCCCAAGCCCGATGCGCGCATGCTGCGCCACGTCGCCGCGCGGCTGGGCGTGGTTCCGCGGCGCTGCGTGCTGGTCGAGGACACCTTGCAGCACCAGCGCGCGGCGCACCGCATCGGCATGCGCACGGTCTGGATGCAGCGCTACCTGAAGACGGCCAAAGGTGCGAACAACAGCACAGAAGTTGGCGTTCACCCTTGCCGCAAGCCCCCCTATGTGTATGCAAGAATTCAAGCGCTGAACAAGCTCCTCACCCTGTGACCACTCCGAACGCCGCGATGACCGACACCCCTGCCATCCCCGATGACACCAGTCCCGAGGTGGCGGCCGAAGCGGCAGCTGAGCCGGCGGGTCGCAAGCGTCCCAAGCCCGGCGAGCGTCGCGTGCAGATCCTGCAGACGCTGGCCCACATGCTGGAGCAGCCGGGCGCGGACCGCATCACCACCGCGGCGCTGGCCGGCAAGCTCGATGTCTCCGAAGCGGCGCTGTACCGCCATTTCGCGAGCAAGGCCCAGATGTTCGAGGGCCTGATCGAGTTCATCGAGCAAAGCGTCTTCACGCTCGTCAACCAGATCACCGAACGCGAGACCAGCGGCGCCGTGCAGGCGCAGAAGATCCTCACCGTGCTGCTGCAGTTCGGCGAGAAGAACCCCGGCATGACGCGCGTGATGGTCGGCGATGCGCTGGTGTTCGAGAACGAGCGCCTGGTCGCGCGCATGAACCAGTTCTTCGACCGCATCGAGTCGCAGCTGCGCCAGAGCCTGCGCAGCGCCGCCGAGGCGGCCGGCTCCGCCACGCCGACGGTCGACGCGAACGCGCAGGCCTCGGTGCTGACCGGCTTCGCGGTCGGCCGCTTGCAGCGCTATGCGCGCTCCGGCTTCAAGCGCGTGCCGACCGAGCACCTGGACGCCGCGCTGCGCCTGCTGGTCGGCTAGGGCCCGCCGCGGCTCAAGAAGTCGGCCGCCGGAACCGATATCCGGCAAAGCCCCGCACCTGGCGGCGCATCCCTGCCCGCCATGCCGATCCTCCGACCGAAGCCCTACCGACTCGCCGCCCTGTGGCTGGCGGGCGTCGGCCTGTGCGTGGTGGCTGGCGTGCTGGGCGGGCGCATCGAGATGGCGCGGCTGTTCCTGAATGCCGTGCCGGCCAGCTTGAACGCCGGCCTGCTGGGCCTGGTGGCCGGCATCGCGCTGTGGACCGACCCGCGCGAGCGCTCGCGCCGCCTGCTGCTGTGTGCCGGGCTGATGGTGCTGCTGCCGGCGCTGGTGCTGGTGGAGCACGTCACCGGGGTCGACCTGCGGCTCGATGCCGCCGAACTGCACCGCACGATGCAGGCCGGTTCGGCGCATCCCGGCCGCATCGCGCCGAACACCTGCCTGGCCTTCCTGTTCGCCGGCCTGGCGCTGCTGCTGCAGCACCGGCGGGCCTGCCGCGGCCGCCGCCTGCTGGTGGCGTGCTGCGTCTACGGCACGCTGGCACTGGGCCTGTCGGCGTTGGTCGGCTACCTGCTGGACCTGCAGGCGATGTACCGGCTGCTGTCGTTCAACAGCATGTCGGCCGCGGTGATGGCGATGGTGGTGGTGCTGGGCGCCACGCTGTGGTCGACGCTGCTGGCGGGAGAACCCGCCGATGCCGCCGCTGATCACGGGGAAGACCGCATCATGCGCACCGCCATCGGCGTGCTGGGCGTGCTGGCGGTGGTGTCGGGCGTGGCCGGTTTCGCGCTGATGCAGCAGGGCTACAGGACAACGGTGGCCGCGAGCCTGGAGACGGCGGCGCGCAGCCAGTCGGCGGCCTTTGCGCACAGCCTGAGGCAGGAGATGGAGATCGCGGAAAGCGTGTCGCGGCAGATCGCATTGCAGCGCGGCCTGGCGCGGCTGAACGCGAAGCCGACCGATGCCGAGGCCTTCGACGACCTGCGCGAGCTGGCGACCGCGGTGCTGGCGCAGGACTACACGGCGGTACGGGTGCAGGACGGCCGCGGCCAGGCCCTGCTGGAGGCCGGCGCGCTGCGCCTGCGCCAGGCGGCCGTCGCGCTGCCGCTGGGTGATGGGGGTGCCGGCAACTCGACACTGATGTGGGACAGCGGCCTGGYGCTGCACAGCGAGCTGCCGGTGGAGCGCAACGGGCAGCGCGTCGGCAGCGTGGTGCTGGAGCGCCGGCTGGGCGTGCTGACCGGCATGCTGCACGACCTGCAGCACAGCGACGAATCCACCGACGCGCTGATGTGCGCGCGCGTCGACGACGATGCGGTGTGCCTGCCGAGCCGCTTCTACGAGGCCGGCCGCCACATCCCGATCTTCAAGGACGGGCGGCCGTTCCTGCCGATCTCGAAGGCCTTGCTGGGCCAATCCGGCTCCGATGCGGTGAACGACCTGCGCGGCGTGCCGGTGCAGGCCGGCTATGCGCCCTTGCGCGGCGTGAACCTGGGGCTGGTGATCAAGACCGACAGCGGCGAGTTGTTCGCCTACATCCGCTCGCGCCTGCACCTGCTGGCCGGGCTGCTGGCGGCGATGGTGCTGGCGGGGGCCTGGCTGCTGCGCTCGCACGTGCGGCCGCTGGCGCACCGGCTGGCGCAGAGCGAGCACCGGCTGCAGATGGTGTCCGACCACATGCCGGCGCTGGTGTTCCACGTCGACCGCGCGTTGCGCTACCAGTTCGCGAATGCGCGCTACCAGCCGATGCTCGGGCTCGATCCCGAGCGGATGATGGGCCGGTGCATGCGCGAGGTGCTGGGCGACGAGGCCTTCGAGGCGATCTCGCCGTACCTGCAGCGTGCGCTGGCGGGCGAGCACGTGCGCTTCGAGCGCCATGGCCACTGGTTCGGGCGCGAGATCCACTACCTGGTCGAGTACGTGCCCGAGCGGCGCGGCGACGGCAGCGTGGCCGGCCTGTACGGCATGGTGATGGACATCACCGAGCGCCATCTTGCCGAGCAGCGGCTGAGCGAGAGCGAGGCGCGGCTGCGCACGATCACCGACAACGTGCCGGCGCTGATCACGTATGTCGACACCGAGCTGCGCTTCCAGTTCTGCAACCCGGTGTTCGAGGCCTGGACCGGCATCAAGGTGGCCGACGCGCTGGGCCGGCGGATGCAGGACGTGCTGCCGCCGAAGGTGATGGCCTTGCGCCAGCGGCAGATCGAGCGCGCGTTGCGCGGCGAGTCGGTGCAGTTCGAGACGGTGGCGGTGCTGGGGCGCGGGCTGCAGCATTTCCAGGTCAACTACCTGCCGCACCGCGATGCGACGGGCAAGGTGATCGGCGTCTACAGCCTGTCGAACGACATCTCGGCGCAGAAGAAGGTCGAGCAGCAGCTGGAGGCGCTGGCGCGGGTGGATGCGCTGACCGGGCTGGCGAACCGGCGGCAGTTCGAGGAGCGCTTCTCGGAGGCGATGGCGCGCTGCCGGCGCAGCGGTCGGCCGATGGCGCTGATGTTCATGGACATCGACCGGTTCAAGGGCATCAACGACACGCTGGGGCACGCGGGCGGCGACGAGGTGCTGAAGACCTTCGCGCAGCGGCTGTCGGGCTGCGTGCGCAAGACCGACACGGTGGCGCGGCTGGCGGGCGACGAGTTCGTCGTGATCCTCGAGGGGTTGAACACGGTGGACGAGCCGCATTTCCTGGCGCGCAAGATCCTGGCGTCGATTGCCGCCGAGCAGCGCGTGCTGGGGCATGCGCTGACGGTGACGACCAGCATCGGGATCTCGTTCTACGAAGGCGACGAGAGCACCGAGGGGCAGCTGATGTCGCTGGCGGACAAGGCCTTGTACGAGGCCAAGGCGGCCGGGCGGGGGACCTGGCGCTGCGCGCCGCGTTCGGCGGTGGTGAACGGCGAGCGTTGAGGGGCTGTGCCTTCGCCGAACCAGCGGCGTGGTGCGGAGATCCCGGATTCGCATCCGGGCTACGAACACGGACGCCCATCCGGACCGGAGCAAGCGCAGCGAGCGACCCATCAAGCAACGCGCCGGGATCCGGCTCCGCCGGGCCCAGGCGTGGCGCCCCTCGGGGGCAGGAGGAGCGCAGCGACGACTGGGGGGCCCTATTACACTGGCGGCCCGTCAAAGCCTGCCTCCCTCATGTCCGCCCCTGACCCGTTGCTGCAGTTGGTCCAACGCGCCGAGGCGCTCATCGCGCGGCTCGAAGCCATCCTGCCGCAGCCGCTGTCGGCCCCCGACTGGTCGGCGTCGATCGCCTTTCGCTACCGCCGACGCGGCTCGGCCGGCCAACTGCAACCGGTGCGCCACGTCGCCCATATCCGCCTGTCGGAGCTGGTCGAGGTCGAGCCCCAGAAGGAACGGCTGCTGCGCAACACCGCGCAGTTCGTCGACGGACACGCGGCCAACAACGTGCTGCTCACCGGCGCACGCGGCACCGGCAAGAGCTCGCTGATCAAGGCCTGCCTGAACGAATTCGCCGGGCGCGGGCTGCGGCTGATCGAGGTCGACAAGGCGGACCTGATCGACCTGCCCGACATCGTCGACCTGGTGGCGCAACGGCCCGAACGCTTCGTCGTGTTCTGCGACGACCTCAGCTTCGACGAGGGCGAGCCGGGCTACAAGGCCCTCAAATCCATCCTCGACGGCTCGGTGTCGCAGGCGTCCGACAACGTGCTGATCTACGCGACCAGCAACCGGCGCCACCTGCTGCCGGAGTACATGAAGGAAAACCTCACCTACCAGCACACCGAGGACGGCGAGGTCCACCCCGGCGAGGTGATCGAGGAGAAGATCTCGCTCAGCGAGCGCTTCGGGCTGTGGGTCAGCTTCTACCCGTTCAGCCAGGACGAATACCTGGCCATCGTCGCGCAGTGGCTGCGCGGCTTCGGCGTCGGCGAGGACGAGATTGCCGCGGCCCGCCAGCCCTCGCTGGTGTGGGCGCTGGAGCGCGGCTCGCGCTCGGGGCGCGTCGCGTTCCAGTTCGCGAAAGACTACGCCGGACGGCACGCGTCATGAGCGCCGACCAGCGCACCCCGGTCGACGTCGCGGTCGGCGTGCTGATCGGCCCGGACGACCGCTTCCTGCTGACCAGCCGCCCCGAAGGCAAGGTCTACGCCGGCTACTGGGAATTCCCGGGCGGCAAGCTCGAAGCCGGCGAGACGGTCGAGCAGGCGCTGCGGCGCGAGCTGCACGAGGAGATCGGCATCACCATCGGGCCGGTCACGCCCTGGAAGGTCGAGATCGTCGACTACGAGCATGCGCGCGTGCGGCTGCACTTCTGCAAGGTGTTCGCCTGGAGCGGCGCGTTCGAGATGCGCGAGCGCCAGCAGATGGCCTGGCAGGAGCTGCCGGTGCAGGTGCAGCCGGTGCTGCCGGGCACCATCCCGGTGCTGCAATGGTTTGCCGAGGAGCGCGGGTTTGCCGGCGCCACGCACACGACCGCTACACTGGCCCCATGAGCTGGCTGGACGAGATCAAGTGGGACGCGCAAGGCCTGCTGCCGGTGATCGCGCAGGAGGTCGGCAGCAACGACGTGCTGATGTTCGCGTTCATGAACCGCGAGGCGCTGGCCCGCACCGCCGAGCTCGGCGAGGCGGTGTACTTCAGCCGCTCGCGGCAGCGGCTGTGGCACAAGGGCGAGGAGAGCGGCCACGTGCAGAAGGTGCACGAGATGCGGCTCGACTGCGACAACGACGTGCTGCTGCTGAAGGTTGTGCAGCAAGGCCATGAACCCGGCATCGCCTGCCACACCG
Organism: Rhizobacter sp. P2_D12; assembly: GCF_056404395.1. Lineage (NCBI taxonomy): Bacteria > Pseudomonadati > Pseudomonadota > Betaproteobacteria > Burkholderiales > Sphaerotilaceae > Rhizobacter > Rhizobacter sp. P2_D12. The sequence goes on from NZ_JBFUEB010000090.1 coordinate 13,321, forward strand.
GCCGCCACAGCTGCTTCTTCCAGCTTTACAAGGACGGCGCCTGGCAGACCGTCGAGCCGGTCTTGAAAGACCCTGGGGCGATCTACAAATGAGCGACGTGAGCAAGAACGGCAACGACACGCTGGCCCGGTTGGCCGAGGTGATCGAATCGCGCAAGCAGGGCGATCCGGCCACGAGCTACGTCGCGCGGCTGTTCGACAAGGGCACCGACGCGATCCTGAAGAAGATCGGCGAAGAAGCCACCGAGACGGTGATGGCCGCCAAGGACGGCGACCGGCAGAAGATCGTCTACGAGGTGGCCGACCTGTGGTTCCACTCGATGCTGGCATTGAGTGCCTTCAACCTGAAGCCGGCCGACGTGCTGGCCGAACTGGAACGGCGCGAAGGCCTGTCGGGCCTGGAGGAATTCGCGGCGCGCAAGTTGCAAACCCGAGAGGTGGACGGAACATGAACGACGTGGTGGACACCAGCAAGCTTTCCGACAGCCAGCAGTCGCTGAAGAACCTGGGGCACATCAGCTATGCGCTGCACGCGATCGTCGCGGTGGCGGCCGTGGTGCCCGGCGCCCAGGTGACGCCGGTGCTGCTGATCATCGCCTTCGTCCTCGACCTGGTGAAGAAGGACGAAGCGGCCGGCAGCTGGCAGGAATCGCACTTCCGCTGGCGCATCCGCTCGGTGCTGTGGGCGGGCGTGCTGTACGTCGTCACGCTGCCGCTGTGGTTTCTGTTCATCGTCCCGGGCTGGATCGCCTGGGCGATCATCTCGATCTGGTTCCTCTACCGTGTGGTGCGCGGCTGGGTGAACCTGAACTCCAACACCCCGATGCCGGTGCCGCAATGAGCCACGATCCGAACTGCATCTTCTGCAAGATCGCCGCGGGCCAGATCCCGAGCCGCAAGGTGTACGAAGACGACGAACTGATCGCCTTTCACGACATCGCGCCATGGGCGCCGATCCACTTCCTGATCGTGCCGAAGGAGCATTTGGCGTCGCTCTACGACACCGTGCCGGACAAGCACCAGGCCCTGCTCGGTCGGATGCTGGCGCTGGCGCCCGGGTTGGCGCGCGAGCAGGGCGCCGTCAACGGTTTCCGCACCGTGGTCAACACCGGCGCCGATGGTGGGCAGGAAGTCCCACATTTGCACATGCACGTCATCGGCGGCCCGAGACCCTGGCTCAAAGGTTGACACAGTCAACCCTTAAACTCACCTATTTCCCGCAGGAGAAGAATCATGGGTTCATTCAGCATCTGGCACTGGCTCATCGTGCTGGTGATCGTGGTCCTGGTGTTCGGCACCAAGAAGCTCAAGAACATCGGCAGCGACCTGGGGGGCGCCGTCAAGGGCTTCAAGGACGGCATGAAGGACGGCTCGACGAGCGCCGGTGCCGACCCGGTGGTACCGCCGTCGCAGCAGGTGGGCCAGAAGGCCGCCGATCCGAACACCGTCGACGTCGAAGCAAAGACCAAATCGTGAGCATCCGACGCCGGCCTCTGGGTCGGATGGCCGCCGCATGATCGACTTCGGCTTCGACAAGCTCGCGCTGATCGGCGCGGTGGCGTTGATCGTCATCGGGCCGGAGCGCCTGCCCAAGGTGGCCCGCACCGTCGGCCACCTGCTGGGCAAGGCGCAGCGCTACGTGGCCGACGTGAAGGCCGAGGTCAACCGCTCGATCGAGCTGGAAGAGCTCAAGAAGATGAAGGGCCAGTTCGAGGACGCGGCCCGCAACGTCGAGCAGACGGTGTCGAACGAGATCCACCAGACGCGCGCCGACATGGCAAGCGCCTGGGACGAGCCGGCCGATGCGTCCAAGTCGCCGGACAGCGGCCAGCACCTCGGCTGGGAGCCCCCGCCTCCGCAATACAAGCACCCGAAGAAGAACTGGCGCCTCAAGCGCGGCGCGACGCCGCAGTGGTACAAGCAGCGCCATGGCGTGCGCAGCAAGGCGCAGTCGGGTGCGGCGCGCGTGGCGCGCTTCCGGCCGCCGCGTTCATCTGCCTGAAAACCGTCGCCCGAACCCGGATTCCATCTCCCCATCATGAAGTTGAACAGCGACGGCCGCGACGAGCTGGAGGGCACCGAGCAGCCCTTCGTCACGCACCTGATCGAATTGCGCGACCGCCTGATCCGTGCCGTGATCGCGATCGGCGTGTGCTTCGGCGTGTTGGCGCTGTATCCGGGGCCGGCCGCGCTGTACGACCTGCTGGCGCACCCTCTGGTGGCGTCGCTGCCGGCGGGCGGCAAGCTGATCGCGACCAACGTGATCTCGCCGTTCCTGGTGCCGTTGAAGATCACGCTGATGGCGGCCTTTTTGGTGGCGCTGCCGGTGGTGCTGTACCAGGCCTGGGCGTTCGTCGCGCCGGGGCTGTACACGCACGAGAAGAAGCTGGTGCTGCCGCTGGTGGTGTCGAGCACGCTGCTATTCTTCATCGGCGTGGCGTTCTGCTATTTCTTCGTGTTCGGCAAGGTATTCGCGTTCATCCAGAACTTCGCGCCGAAGAGCATCACGGCCGCACCGGACATCGAGGCCTACCTCAGCTTCGTGCTGACGATGTTCATCGCCTTCGGGGCGGCGTTCGAGGTGCCGGTGGTGGTGGTGGTGCTGGCGCGCATGGGGCTGGTGAGCATCGAGAAGCTGAAGGCTTTCCGGGCCTACTTCATCGTGCTGGCGTTCATCGTGGCTGCCGTTGTCACACCGCCGGACATCGTGTCGCAGCTGGCGCTGGCGATTCCGATGTGCATCCTGTACGAGGTCGGGATCTGGGCGGCGGTCGTGTTCATCAAGCACACGCAGGCGCCTGACGAGAAAGCGGAAGAGAAAGCCTCTTCTTGAGTCGCCGCTCTCGGCGCGAGCAAGGCCGCGGGCGGGGACGAGAACACCCCGCCATGGCGCGGAGTGTTACCAGGGTCCTCGCACACTGAGGCGTCGATCGTCGATCTGGTATGTGGCACGGTCCCGGATTGGCATCCGGGCTACCCAATGTTCGTAGCCCGGATGCCAATCCGGGGTCTTCGCACAATGACGCTGGTTCGGTAAGGGACGCGTGTCACTCTTCCCGAGCCACAGGAGCCCTGCTGCGCGGCCTCTGCGCCACCGTCACGTTGATCTCCAGCGCCTTGTCTCCACGCTGGATCCCGATCACCGCCTTCTCCTTCGGCTTCAAGGCGGCAACAGCACCCAGCAACTGCACGGTGTTGGTCACCGGCGTCTCGGCCACCTTGACCACCACGTCCCCCGGCCGCAATCCGCCACTGCTCGCCGGCCCGTTCTGCAGCACTCCGGTGATCAGCACGCCCTCCTTGATCGGCAGGTTGAAGGTCTCGGCGATCTCGGGCGTCAGGTCGCGTGGCTCGACGCCGATCCAGCCGCGCGTGACCTGCCCGTCGCGGATCAGGCCCTCCATCACCTGGCGCGCCGTCGTCACCGGGATCGCGAAGCCGATGCCCAGGCTGCCGCCGCTGCGCGAATAGATCGCCGTGTTGATGCCCAGCAGGTTGCCGCTGGTGTCGACCAGCGCACCGCCCGAATTGCCGGGGTTGATCGCCGCATCGGTCTGGATGAAGTTCTCGAAGGTGTTGATGCCCAGCTGGTTGCGCCCCAGCGCGCTCACGATCCCCGCCGTCACCGTCTGGCCGACGCCGAAGGGGTTGCCGATCGCCAGCACCACGTCGCCCACCTGCAGCGTCTCGGCCGTGCCGAAAGCGATCACCGGCAGCTTGTCCAGCGTGATCTTCAGCACCGCCACATCGGTGTCCGGGTCGCTGCCGACCACCTTGGCCTTGGCGCGGCGCGCGTCGGGCAACTGCACCTCGATGTCGTCAGCGCCTTCGACGACGTGGTTGTTGGTGAGCAGGTAGCCCTCGGGCGACACGATCACGCCCGAGCCCAGGCCCACCTGCGGCTGCTCGCGCTGCTGCGCGCCCTGCTCGCCGAAGAAGAACTTGAACCACGGGTCTTCCGAATGCGGATTGCGCGCCGGCGCCTTGCTGGCCGTGATGCTCACCACCGCCGGCGACGCGCGCCGCGCGGCACCGCTGTAGCCGACGCTCGTGCCGCCGGCCGGCAAGGACGCCGGCTGCACGAACGGCGCCTGGCTGATCGACACGATGCTCGGCATGCCGTTGCCCGGCTGCCGGCGCACCCAGTCGGGCTTCAGCGTCGCGACCACGAACAGCACGGCCACGGCCACCGTCACGGCCTGGGAGAAAATCAGCCACGTCTTGCGCATCAACAGGGTCCTGTGTCATGGCCGCACGCATCGAAATCGAGTCCTACCTGAACACGCTGCTGGACGTGGGCCGCTTCCGCGATTATGGGCCGAACGGCCTGCAGGTCGAGGGCAAACCCGAGGTGCGCAAGCTCGTCTCCGGGGTCACCGCCAGCAGGGCCTTCATCGAGGCGGCACTGGACCGCGGCGCCGACGCGCTGCTGGTGCACCACGGCCTGTTCTGGAAAGGCCACGACGGCCGCATCACCGGCTGGCTGAAGGCGCGTGTCGAGCGGCTGCTGGCCGCCCAGGCCAACCTGCTCGCCTACCACCTGCCGCTGGACGCCCACCCGCAGTTCGGCAACAACGCCCAGTTCGGCGCGCGCCTGAACTTCATCGCCGATGGCCGCTTCGGCGACCAGGACCTGGGGTGGATCGGCAGCCCGTCCCAGCCGCTGACGGTGCCGGCCCTGACCGCGCTGCTGGCGCTGCGCATGAACAAGGCCCCGGTCGCGGTCGACCCCGGGGCGGGGCGGTCGATCCGGCGCGTCGCCTGGTGCACCGGCGGCGCCCAGGGCTACTTCGAGGCCGCGATCGCGGCCGGCGCCGACGCCTACGTCACCGGCGAGATCTCCGAGCCGCAGGCGCACCTTGCACGCGAAACCGGCGTTGCCTTCTTCGCGTGCGGGCACCACGCCAGCGAGCGCTTCGGGGCGCCCGCGCTGGCCGCGCACGTGGCCGAGAAGTTCGGCCTCGAGCACGAGTTCATCGAGATCGACAATCCCGCGTGATCTTCACGGCGCCGCGATGCGGATGTCGTCGACGTAGCCCCTGAACGTGCCGGTCGCGTCCGGCCGGTCGTAGGCCACCAGGATGCGCGCGATCGTCTTGCCGGCCGCCCATTGGCCGATGTTCGAGCGCACCTCGTTCCACGCGTTGCCCGCAAGCCGCCCGCCGCGCCCTTGGAACTCCGGGTGCACGCGCACGCCGTTCTGGTCGGTCGCGCCCGAATCGCGCAGGCTGCTGCCGTCGGTGAAGATCAGGTCCACCGCCGCATAGCTGCTGTTCGGCGCCGACGTCTGCGGGTAGATCCAGTACGACAGCGTGGTGCCGGCACTCACCGGAATGCGCACGTCGAACACCTTGTTGTACGAGAACGAGCGCGTTGCGTCGGCGTCGTTGCCCGAGTACATCAGCGCCGTCGTGCCGCTGTGCGCGATGCTCTCGCGCCGCGTCGATGTCTCCATGTGGTCCAGCCCGCAGCAGAAGCCGCCGACGTTGGCCTGGAAGTCGACCATGTCGTTCCAGTCCGGCTGCGCGATGCCGGCCTCGAAGTCCGAGAAGAACGAGGTGGCGCTGGTCGTCGTGCGCGGCGCATCGAACGACGGCGGCGCATCGGCCGCGGCGCTGCCCCACGCGGTGTTGGCGCCGGCGCCCAGCACGAAGTCCAGCGTGGTGTCCGCACCGAGCTGCGCCAGCGGCAGCCAGGTGCGCGTCGACGTGCTGCCGTTCACCTTCAGGCTCTGCACGTAGGTGCCGTGGGCTCCCGCGTTGGCCGCGTTGATCGTCAGCGTGCGGCCGTTGCCCATGCGCACCGCCGTGCTCGGGAACAGCGGGCTGCCGACCACGAAACCGCCCAGCCCCGGGATCTCCGGGTACAGCCCGAGCGCGCCCCAGACGTACCAGGCCGAGGTGGCGCCCAGGTCGTCGTTGCCGGTCAGGCCGTCCGGGCCGGTCTTGTACAGCTCGGTCAGGATGCGCCGCACCACCGCCTGCGACTTGTACGGTGCGCCCGCGAACGCATAGGCCCAGGGCGTGCCGTGCTCCGGCTCGTTGCCCATGAAGGCATACGGGCTGTTCGGTCCGGAATCGAGCTGCGTGAAGTGCTCGTCCAGCCGCGCGATGGCCGCCGCGTTGCCGCCCATGCGGTCGAACAGGCCGCGGTAGTTCTGCGGCACCATCCAGGTGTACTGCGCCGAGTCGCCCTCGACGAAGCCGGCGCCGTCGGTGCGCGTGAAGCCGCCCTTGAAGCTGCCGCCCGCGGTGCGCGGATGGAGGTAGCCGCTGAAGCTGGAATACAGCGGCTTCCACAGCTGCGCCTGCGCCAGGTACTTGTCGCGCCGGGCGGTGTCGCCCAGCGAGGCGGCGAACTGCGCGATCGCCGAATCGGCCAGCGCGTATTCCTCGGCCGATGCGGCCGCGCCCCACAGGTTGGGCGTCTCGATCGGGATGTAGCCGTGGCCCAGGTAATCCGCCAGGCCCGGCCGCGTCTCGCAGTTGCGCGAGCGCGTGCCCGGCTGCGTCGCGCCCTGTTCCATGTAGCGCAGCGCAGCGGCGGTGTCGAAGTTGCGGCCGCCGAAGGCATGCAGGTTGGCGACGATCACCGCGCCGGCATCGCCCACCATGACGCAGGTGTCGTCGTTCGCGGTCGGCCATTTCGGGTAGCCGCCGCCGCCCTTCTCGGCATCGACCACCATCGATTGCGCCATGTCGCCGGCCTCCTTCGGCGCCAGCCAGCCGATCAGCTGCACCTGCGAGCGGTAGATGTCCCAACCCGAGAAGGTGGCGTACTTGTCCCAGCCGGTCGCGGTGTAGGTCTTGTTGTCGAAGCCGATGTACTGGCCGTTGACGTCGCTGAACAGGTTGGGGTGCAGCAGCGAGTGGTACAGCGCGGTGTAGAACTTGGTGCGGTCGTCGGCCGAGCCGCCGCTCACCTGCACCTTGTTCAGCGTCGCGTTCCAGGTGGCCTGCGCAGCGCTCTTCAGGCCGTCGAAGTCCCAGGCCGGGTTCTCGGCCTGCATGTTCAGCTTCGCGTTGCCGGTGCTGACGTACGAGACCCCGATGCGCAGCTTCACCTGCCCGCCGCCGGCGAACTTGACCCAGCCGCCATTGTTCTGCGAGCGGGCTGCGGTGCGCGAGCCGGGCGTCACGGTGTCGCCCTGGTAGCTGCCGAAGCTCGCGAACGGCTTGTCGAACTGACCGTGGAAGTAGACGAAGTAGCCACCGCCGCCGCACACGCCGCCGGTCTCGACGAAGCCCTGGATCGAATCGGTGCCGACGATCTCGAGCTGCGCACTGCGCGCGCCGACGCCGTTGCGGCCGATGTTCAGGATCATCGTCGCGTCGTTGGTGGCCGGCCACGTGAAGCGGCCGGCGCCGCTGCGCCTGGTGACCGTCAGCTCGGTGTTGACGCCGTTGTTCAGCCCGACGCGGTACGAGCCCGGCACGGCCTGCTCGTTGGCGTGCGAGAAGCCGACCTGGTAGGTTTCGATGTGCGTGCCGGGCGAGACACCGACGTTCCCGACGATCGGCAGGATCGAGATGTCCTGCTGGATCGAGCACCCGGTGCCGCTGGAATGGACCAGGCTGATGCCCTGGATCACGCCCTTGTCGTAGTTGTAGCCGCCGAAGCCGTAGAACTCGCCGTAGCCGGTGTCGGGGCTGAACTGCACCATGCCGAAGGGCAGCGTCGCCCCCGGGAAGGTGTTGCCGACCGCACCGCCGGTGCCCTGGTTGTCGGGATTGGGATTGCCGATCTTGGTGCCCACGAACGGGTTCACCAGCGGCAGCAGGTCGACGTCGACCGCCGCGGCCCGTTCGCTGCGTTCAGGCGGGCTGCCGCTGCCCCCGCCGCCACCCCCGCAACCGGCGGCCAGCAAGGCCGCCAGGAAACCCAGCCGCCAGGCGATCGCCCGCTGCGGCTTCGAATCTGCGTGTGTCAATTCTTGTCTCCTCTGTCGTGCGACCTGGAACGAGGCACCACAGAGCGGGCGTGCGATCACGTCCGCACGAAACAGCCACACGTCTACTTCTTGCTCTGGAGGCCGGCGTTCAGGATATGTTCAGGTTTCGATCAGCTTGATCGGAGATTCCCGCGCACGAGTCAGCGCAGCCTGCGAAACAAGGCCCTAGGTGGACAGGTCCCAGTAGGGCAGGCGGCGCACGAAGGTGGCGAGCAGCAGGGCCGGGTCGCCGTCGCTGCCGTCCTCGAAGACGTCGAGGTCATCCGGCTCGCAGTAGCCGGTGCGCCAGCGCGACTGCGTCGGGACGGCGTCGTCGACGCCCTCGAACAGCACGCGGTAGCTGGTGTGGCGCGGGTCGCGGCGGATGCGCTGCGCGAGCGCGACCACGGCGGGCTGCGTGCCTTCGATCAGCTGGCAGAAGCGCCCGCCGTCGAACACCAGCACGCCGGTGATGCCGAGCTGCTGGTTGCGTTCGCGCGAGACGTGCAGAATCTGCCCCACCACGGAGAAGTCCCGACCGGACGCGAGGTGGCTGAGATAGAGGATTCGGTACACGGCTAAGGGCACGAGGGCTGGCAAAGCGTGGAATCTATCGGCAACGGAGGGCCGACGACATGTCAAATGACACAGCCAGGGAACGCAGTGCGGTACGCGTTCCGTGCGACCAATGCCCGCTTCGCACGCTGCCGCTGTTCGTGCCGGCCAGCCCCGAGGAGCTGACGCTGATCCAGTCGCTGAAGCACCGCGAGCTGCGGCGCGCCAGCGGCGAAAGCATCATCGACGAAGGCTCTGCCGATGCGCCGCTGTACACGCTGTTCTCCGGCTGGGCCTTCCGCTACAAGACGCTGAGCGACGGGCGGCGGCAGATCCTGAACTTCCTGCTGCCGGGCGACTTCATCGGCGTGCAGCAGAAGATGACCGACGCGGCGGTGCATGGCGTCGAGGCGCTGGGCGAGGTCTGGCTGTGCGTGTTCCAGCGCGATGCGCTGTGGACGCTGCACGAGCGCATGCCGCGCGTCGGCTTCTCGATCACCTGGCTGGCGGCGCACGAAGAGGCGCTGGTCGACGACAACCTGCTGTCGGTCGGCCGGCGCAGCGCGGCCGAGCGCGTGGCCACGCTGTTGATCCACCTGTTCCGGCGCGGCGCGGCGCTGCTGCCGGACGCCGGGGTCAACGGCGTGCCGTTCCCGCTCACGCAGCAGCACATCGCCGATGCGCTCGGGCTGTCGCTGGTGCACACCAACAAGACGCTGCGCAAGCTCGAACGGCGCGGGCTGCACCGCATCGACAATGGGCAGCTGTTCCTCACCGACGTGGATGCGCTGGAGCGGCTGGCCGACCTGTACGGCGACGGCAAGCCGCCGCCGCGGCCCTTGATCTGAAAGGCGTTTGAATGACGAAGCAGGTGCCCGTGGCACTGACCCAGGGCGATGCCTGCGGCATCGGCCCGGAGATCATCGCGAAGCTGTTCCGCGGGCCGGCGGCTGCCGGCTGCTTCGTGGTCGGCGATGTCGGCGTGCAACGGCGCGCGGTCGCGGCGGTCGGCGGCGGCCTGGCGGTGGCCGCGATCGAGCGCGCCGCCGACGTGTTCGATGTGCCGCCCGGTTGCGTGCCGGTGCTGGTGCCGCCGGGGCTGCCCGGGAACCTGCTGCAGGCACCGGTTGGCCAGGTCGATGCGCGTGCCGGCGCCGCGGCGGCGCGCTGCATCGAGCATGCGGTGCGGCTGGCGCGTGGCGGCGAGATCGCGGCCATCGTCACCGCTCCGATCCACAAGGAAGCGCTGTCGGCCGCGGGCCTCGGCTTCCCCGGCCACACCGAGATGCTGCAGGCGCTGTCGGTCGACCCCGGCACCGCGCCGCTGCCGGTGCGCATGATGCTTGCCAACGACGAGCTGCGCACGGTGCTGGTGACGATCCATCTGTCGCTGCGCCGCGCCATCGATGCCGTGACCTTCGACGCGGTGCTGCAGACGCTGCGCATCGCGCACGCTGCCGCCGCGCGCTGGGGCCAGCCGGTGCCGCGCATCGCGGTGGCCGGGCTGAACCCGCACGCGGGCGAGGGCGGGCTGTTCGGCGACGAGGAGATCCGCATCATCCGCCCGGCCATCGAGGCGGCGCGTGCCGCGGGCATCGATGCGCAGGGCCCGTTCGCGCCCGACACCGTGTTCATGCGGGCGCGCCGCGGCGAGTTCGACCTGGTGATCGCGATGACGCACGACCACGGCTTGATCCCGGTCAAGTACCTGGGCGTCGAGCAGGGCGTCAACGTGACGCTCGGGCTGCCTTTCGTGCGCACCAGCCCCGACCATGGGACGGCGTTCGACATCGCCGGGACGGGCCGGGCGGACGAGGCGAGCCTCGCGGCCGCATTGAGGATGGCGCGACAACTCTCGTAGCCCGGGTGGGCATCCGGGCAACGGTCAATGCCGCGTGGACGGTTGGGAGGCGGATGCCGACAGCGCCGCCAGCTGCTTGCGCGCCCGCGCCGTCGCGCGCTCCATCAGGTAGGCCTGCTCGAAGGCCTTGAAGCGCCCGGTCTCGCACATGCGCGCCAGCATGCGCGAGGTGAGCGACACCGTCTCGCTGTGCCGCTTGCTGCCTCGCGTGAACACGAAGAACGCGCGCCCCGGGCTCACGTAGCTCAGCCGCACCTTCTGCCACTGGTCGTTCAGGTGCATCTGGTAGGCGAAGCCGAGCTTCACGTGGTCCATCAGCTGCACGCCCTGCGACGGCTCGGCCGGCTCGTTGGGCGACAGGTCGAGGTCGATGTCGACCCCTTCCACCTTCAGCGGGCCGGGCATCGTGTCGCCGGCGCCGGGCTCGGTGTCCGGGCCGGTGTCCGATGTCAGGTCGATGTCGACCGTGCCTGACCAGTCGACCGCGCTCTCCTGCACCAGGCCGATGCGCTTGGCCTCGTCGGGCGAGAAGTGCGGCTCGATCGGCGCCCCGCCCATGCTGGACATCGGCACGTCGCGCAGCAGGCCGTCCGGCTCGGGCAGCGGCGTGTTGAACACGCCTTCGAGCTGCTTGGCCAGCAGGTTGTATTCGAGCTCGGACAGCGGCTGGCCCTTCAGCGATTCGGCATGCGCCGGCAGCAGCTTGCTGAAGAACTCCTTCTGGGCGGTCTCGGGCCAGCCGATCAGCGCCATGCCCTCGTTCAGGTCCTTCATCAGCGGCGGCAACTGCATCAGGAACTTCTTGCGCATCGCCGGCGAGCCCTTGGGCTGCACGCTCATCACCAGGTCGCGGCCGGCGCGCTTCAGGCGCTGCACCAGCTCCGACTTCTCGCCGTTGCTCTTTGTGCCCTGCGCGATCGCCTGGCTCCATACCTGCGCGAGGAAGTTGCGCAGGTAGTCGGGCAGCGACATCGGGTTCAGCGCCGCCTGCAGCTGCAGCATGTAGCGCTGCTGCACGCGCAGGTCGGATTCCTTCGCGTCGACCAGCGTCACCGCCGACGCGCTCGCCTGCACCTCTTCCTTCGCCTGCTGCGCGATGAAGCTTTCCAGCGCGCCGAGCTTGGACGCGTAGAGGTCGATCTGGTCGAAATCGCCCTGCACGATCTCCTGCACCAGGTCGCGCACGCGGGCCATGAACTGCTTGCCGGCGCCTTCGTCCAGGTCGTCGAAGGCCACCGCGAGCGACGCGATGCGGTTGACGAAGCGCCGCACCGGGTGCTTGCGCGACGAGAAGAAGCTCGGGTCGGCCAGCGCGACGCGCAGCACCGGCAGCTGCAGCCGCGCGATCTGGCGCGCCATCTGCGGCGGCACGCGCGGGTCGGACAGGATCTGGTCGAACAGGCTGCCGACCACGTCGATCACCATGTGGTCGAGCGTGCCGGTCGAGGCCTGGCGCAGCTCCTCGCGGTGCTGGCGGATCATGTTGACCGCCATCAGCCCGGACAGGCCTTCACTCAGGCCGCCGGGACCGGTGGCCGCGCCGCTCAGGCTGCCCAGGCCGCTGCTGCGGCCGAGGCCGGGCGAGCCGGTGCTGGCGCCGGAGGTGCTGCTCGGGCCGCCCAGGTCACCGGGCCGGGTGGCCAGGAAGGTCAGCCGGCGGATCAGCGACATCAGCTCGGCATCGGCTTGCGCCGAGACGCCGGGTCGCGGCGCGAAGCGCGCAGCCCCCGCGTTCGGGTTGCCGAAGCTGGCGCTGCCGCGGCCGGGATCGCGGTTCAGCGTCGAGGTGCCGCGGCCGCCGGCACCCAGGCCGGCCAGGCCGGGGCCGCCGCCCATGCCCCCGCC
>NZ_JBFUEB010000091.1:0-25479 GCF_056404395.1 Rhizobacter sp. P2_D12
CGCCCGGCCAGCGCGTCGAGCAGCGGCCAGGCCAGCGCCTCCAGCCACGCGCCGCGCGACGCAGCCTGCGGATCCGGCGCCAGGCCCTGGCGCGCCCGGAAGCGCCGCCAGCCCACGGCCTGGGCCCACTCGAACAGCGTGCGCTTCAGCCGCGAGCCGGCCAGCCGGTCGTCCAGCTGCGCGAGCACCCGCTCGTAGATGCGCGGCACCGACACCAGCACCGTCGGCCGCACGCTGTGCAGATCCTCGGCCAGCAGCGCCACCGAGCGCGCATGCGCGACGCAGGCGCCGGCGGCGATCGGCAGGTAGTGGCCGGCGGTGCGCTCGAAGGTGTGCGACAGCGGCAGGAAGGAGAGGAACACGTCGTCGCTGCGCACTTCCGCATGGGCCAGCACCGCCATCACGTTCGACAGCACGTTGGCGTGCGTCAGCATCACGCCCTTCGGCCGCCCGGTCGTGCCCGAGGTGTAGACGATGGCGGCCAGGTCGTCGGCCCGGGGCGCCTGCAGCGCCTGCGGTGCCGCGCGCGCAGCGGCGGCCAGCCAGGCGTCGAGCATGCGCAGCGGCACCGGGCTGTCGGGCACGCGGTCGCCGGGCAGCGTGGTGCTGACCACGCAGCGCAGCGCCGGCAGCGCGATGCCGGCTGCCGCGATGGCCTGCCACTGCGCGGTGTCGTGCACCACCAGCAGCGTGGCTTCGCAGTCGGCCAGGATGTAGGCGATGCTGGCCGGGTTGTCCAGGGCATGCATCGGCACCGGCACCGCGCCGCAGGCCAGCGTGGCAAGGTCGGCGCACACGGCGTCCAGGCCGTTCGGCAGCAGGATGCCCACACGCGCGCCGGGCGGCAGAAGCATCGCGGCGATCGCCTGCGACCAGCGCGCCACCTGCGCAGCAGCGTCCTGCCAGTTCACGTCGACCCAGCGGCCGGCGATGGCGTCGTGGCGACGGTAGGCGAGGCCGTGGGGGCTGCGCCGCACGCGCTCGGCGAACAGCCCGGACAGGGTCGACACCAGCAAGGGGGCGATGGCATCGCTCGCGTCCGTCATCGGGCGCGGCGCTCCAGCGCGGTTGCGCAGGCGGTGCAGCACACCGCCGCGGGCTCGGCCAGCAGTCGCTGCAGCGCGATCGGCTCGCCGCATTCGGCGCAGTCGCCGTACAGGCCCCAGTCCATGCGGTTCAGCGCGGCCTGCACCTGCTTCAGCTCGCGCCAGTGCCGCTGCGCCTGCGCATCGTCGAGTTCGGCCGATTGCGTCGAGGCCGCGCCGTCCTTGGTGTCGGCCACCGCCGCACCACCGGCGTCCGTCCACTCCGGTGGCAGCACGTCGAGCTCGTCGCACAGCACCTGCCGGCGGTGCAGCAGCCGGCCGCGCAGCGCCAGCAGGTGGGCCGGGCCGGGGCCCGCGGTGGGGGTGGCGGTGTCGTTGTCCATGCCCGGATTCTTCGATGGCGGTGCGGGCCGCGGCTTGATGCCGCTCAAGGTCGCGCCGGCGGCGCAGACCTAAGGTGCAGCTCATTTCCAGGAGAACGCCATGCCGATGATGAAAGCCGCCGTCGTCCACGCCTTCGGGCAACCGCTCACGCTGACCGAGGTGCCGGTGCCCGAGGTGCCGGCCGGCCAGGTGCTGGTGAAGGTGGTCGCCTCGGGCGTGTGCCACACCGACCTGCACGCCGCCGACGGCGACTGGCCGGTCAAGCCGCGGCTGCCGTTCATCCCCGGGCACGAAGGCGTCGGCCACGTCGCCGCCGTCGGCGCCGGCGTCAAGGGCATCCGCGAGGGCGACCGCGTGGGCGTGCCGTGGCTGCACACCGCCTGCGGCCGCTGCGAGCACTGCATCACCGGCTGGGAGACGCTGTGCGACGAGCAGCAGATGACCGGCTACACCGTCAACGGCGGCTATGCCGAGTACGTGCTGGCCGATCCCGGCTACGTCGGCCACCTGCCGGCCAACGTCGGCTTCTCCGAGATCGCGCCGGTGCTGTGCGCCGGCGTCACCGTCTACAAGGGCCTCAAGGGGCTGGACTGCAAGCCCGGCGACTGGGTCGCGATCTCGGGCGTCGGCGGCCTCGGGCACCTGGCTGTGCAGTACGCGAAGGCGATGGGCTTCCACGTCATCGCGGTCGACGTCGACGACGCCAAGCTCGCGCTGGCCCAGCGGCTGGGCGCCGAGATGACCGTCAACGCGCGCACCGCCGACCCGGTGCAGGAGGTGCAGCGCAGCCTGCGCGGCGCGCACGGCGTGCTGGTGACGGCGGTCTCGCGCGAGGCCTTCTCGCAGGCGCTGGGCATGCTGCACAAGCGCGGCACGATGTCGCTGGTGGGGCTGCCGCCGGGTGACTTCGCGCTGCCGATCTTCGACGTGGTGCTGAACGCCAAGACGGTGCGCGGCTCCATCGTCGGCACCCGCAAGGACCTGCAGGAGGCGCTGGCCTTCGCCGGCGAAGGCAAGGTGCACACCATCTTCACCGAGGACCGGCTCGACAACATCAACGCGATCTTCGCGCGCATGAAGCACGGCGACATCGAAGGCCGCGTCGTGATGCGCATCGGCGCATGACGCCGTTCGCCGAGCTGCCGGTGCCGGGCGGCGGCGCGCTGGCCGACTGGTGGCTGCACCTGGCCGCCGCGCCGGGCCGGCAGGTCGAGCTGGCGCGCCTGGCATTCGGCCAGGGCGCGCGCGCCGTGCAGGCGCTGGCGGGCGCGACCGTGATCGAGCCGGCGCCGCAGGACCGCCGCTTCGCCGACCCGGCCTGGCAGGCGCCGCCCTGGCATGCGCTGTCGCAGTGCTTCCTGCTGCAGCAGCAGTGGTGGCAGCAGGCCTGCAGCGGCGTGCCCGGCGTCGGCCGCCACCACGAGCAGATGGTGGCGTTCGCGGCGCGCCAGTGGCTGGACATGCTGTCGCCGTCCAACTTCGTGCTGACCAACCCGGTGGTGCGGCAGCGCACGCTGCGCGAAGGCGGGCGCAACCTGCTGCGCGGCCTGGCGCAGGTGACGCAGGACGCGCTGCACGAGGGCGCCGACCGACCGCCGCCCGGGGCCGAGGCCTTCGAGCCGGGCCGCCAGGTGGCGCTGACGCCCGGCCGCGTGGTGCTGCGCAACCGGCTGGTCGAGCTGATCCAGTACGCGCCGGCGACGCCGCGCGTGCAGGCCGAGCCGGTGCTGCTGGTGCCGGCCTGGATCATGAAGTACTACGTGCTCGACCTGTCGCCGGCCAATTCGCTGGTGAAGTTCCTGGTCGACCAGGGCTTCACGGTGTTCGCGCTCTCGTGGAAGAACCCCGACGCCGGCGACCGCGACCTGGGCATGGACGACTATGCCCGCCTGGGGGTGCTGGATGCCTTGCAGGCCATCGAGGCCATCGTGCCGGGCGCGGCGGTGCATGCCTGCGGCTACTGCCTGGGCGGCACGCTGCTGTCCACCGTCGCGGCCTGGCTGGCGCGCCACGCGCCGGGCCGGTTGAAGAGCGTCACGCTGCTCGCGGCGCAGACGGATTTCGCCGAGCCGGGCGAGCTGGCGCTGTTCATCGACGAAGACCAGGTCGAGCGGCTCGCGCAGTCGATGCGGCTGCGCGGCACGCTCGACAAGCGGCAGCTGGCCGGCGCCTTCCAGCTGCTGCGCTCGAACGACCTGGTGTGGTCGCGCCGCGTGCGCGAGCTGCTGCTCGGCGAGCGCCCGCCGATGACCGACCTGATGGCCTGGAACGCCGACGGCACGCGGCTGCCCTGCCGCATGCACCTCGAATACCTGCGTGGTTTCTACCTGCACAACGCGCTCGCGCGCGGCGAATGGCGGGTCGAGGGCGAGCCGGTGCACCTGATGGACCTGCACGTGCCGGTGTTCAGCGTCGCGACGCTGCAGGACCACGTCGCGCCGTGGCGCTCGGTGTTCCGGCTGCAGTCGCTGTGCGATGCCGACCAGACCTTCGTGCTGACGGCCGGCGGCCACAACGTCGGCATCGTCAACCCGCCCGGCGATGCGCGCGCGAGCTACCGGTTGCGCCACCTGCCGCCCGGCGCGCCACGCCTGGGCCCGGACGACTGGCTGGCCGCCACGCCCGTGAGCGCCGGTTCGTGGTGGACGGCATGGGCGGATTGGCTCGTGCGGCACTCCAGCCGCCGCCGCGTCGTGCCGCCGCCGCGGGGCGATGCGGCCTCCGGCCATCCGGCGCTCGACGATGCCCCCGGTCGCTACGTCCACCAGCGCTGACGGCACGGTGCCGCCGGCGCACGGGCTGTCGCGGCGCCAGGCCGCCGACCGGTTGCGCCGCCACGGGCCGAACCGGCTGCCCGGCGCGGTGCGCCCGTCGCTGCTGAAATCCGCCGCGGCGCGGCTGCTCAACCCGCTGGTGCTGGTGCTGCTGTGCGCGTCGCTCGCGTCGGCCCTGACCGGCGACGCCGCCAGCTTCGGCTTTGTCGCGGTGGTGGTGCTGATGAGCGTCGCGCTCGACATGCTCCAGGAGCACCGCGCCGGCCGCGCCGTCGACGCGCTCGGCCAGGCGGTCGCGTTGCGCGTGCGCGTGCGCCGCGACGGGCGCGAGCAGGCGGTCGACGCGACGCGGGTGGTGCCCGGCGACGTGCTGCTGCTGCGTGCCGGCGACGTGGTGCCGGCCGATGGCCGGGTGCTGGCCGGCACCGACCTGTTCGTCGACCAGTCGGCGCTCACCGGCGAGACCTGGCCGGTCGAGAAACGCCCGGACGGCCCCGCGCCCGACGCCGCGCTGCGCATGGGCAGCAACGTGGTCGGCGGCAGCGGCGAGATGCAGGTCGAGCGCACCGGCGCGGCCACCGAGCTGGGCCGGCTGGCCCAGGCGATCGCCGCCGATCCGCCGCCGACCGCCTTCGAGCGCGGCACGCGCCGCTTCGGCGTGATGCTGACGCGCGTGACGATGGCGCTGGTGCTGTTCGTGCTGCTGGTCAACACGCTGGCCGCGCGGCCGTTGCTGGAGTCCTTCCTGTTCGCCGTCGCGCTGGCGGTCGGGCTGACGCCGGAGCTGCTGCCGATGATCGTCTCGGTGACGCTGGCGCGCGGGGCGCTGCGCATGGCGCGCCTGAAGGTGATCGTCAAACGGCTGTCCGCGGTGCAGGACCTGGGCGCGATGGACGTGCTGTGCACCGACAAGACCGGCACGCTGACGCTGGCCTGCCCGCGTGTCGAGCACGCGCTGGATGCGCAGGGCGCGCCCGCGCCGCGGGTGTTCGAACTGGCGTGGCTGAACAGCCATTTCGGGGCCGGGCTGGGGTCGGCGCTGGACGACGCTCTCCTGCACCACGCGACGCCCGGCGAGGGCGGCTGGCACAAGCAGGGCGAGCTGCCGTTCGATTTCCAACGCCGCCGCGCGTCGGTGCTGCTGGCCGCGGCGCAGCGCCGGCTGCTGGTGGTCAAGGGCGCCCCCGAGGACGTGCTGCGCGAGTGCGCCTTCGTCGCCGCGGCCGGCGGCCCGCTGCCGCTGGACGACGCGGCGCGCGAGCGGCTCGCACGGCAGTTCGAGGCCGAGGGTGCGCAGGGCCTGCGGCTGCTCGCGGTGGCGGTGCGCGAGCTCGAACCGGCGCGCGCCGCGCCGCTCGCGGTGGCCGACGAACGCGGCCTGGTGTTCGAAGGCTGGGTCGCGTTCGCCGATCCGCCGAAGCCGACCGCACCTGCCGCGCTGCGCTCGCTGGCCGAGCACGGCGTTGCGCTGAAGATCGTCACCGGCGACACCGAGGCCGTCACGCGCCACCTGTGCGGGCAGCTGGGCGTGGTGGTCGATGGCGTGGTGACGGGCACGCAGATCGCCGCGATGGACGAGGCCGCGCTGCGCGCCGCGGCCGTGCGCGCCAACCTGTTCTGCCGCACCAACCCGCAGCAGAAGCAGCGCGTGGTGCGCGCGCTGCAGGCCGGCGGCCACGTGGTCGGCTACCTCGGCGACGGCATCAACGACGCGCCGCCGCTGCATGCCGCCGACGTCGGCATCTCGGTCGACTCCGCCGTCGACGTCGCCAAGCAGGCCGCCGACCTGGTGCTGATGGCGCACGACCTGGACGTGCTGCGCGACGGCATCCGCGAGGGCCGGCGCTCGTTCCTGAACGTCGACAAGTACGTCCGCATGGCCACCAGCTCTAACTTCGGCAACATGGCCAGCATGGCCGCGGCGGCGCTGTTCCTGCCCTTCCTGCCGATGCTGCCGCTGCAGATCCTGCTGAACAACTTCCTGTACGACCTGTCGGAGCTGCCGATCCCCACCGACCGGGTCGACGACGCGGACCTGTTGCTGCCGCAGCGCTGGGACGCGGCGCGCGTGCGCGGGTTCATGTTCCGCTTCGGGGCGCTCAGCTCGGTGTTCGACCTGCTGGCGTTCGGCTTGCTCTACGGCGTGATGCACGTGCCGGCCGCGGTGTTCCAGAGCGCCTGGTTCGTGCAGTCGATGGCGACCCAGGCGCTGGTGATCTTCCTGATCCGCACGCCGCGCGCGGCCTGGCGCGACCGCCCCTCGGGCTGGCTGGTGCTGACCAGCCTCGCGGTGGTCGCGCTGGCCGCCGCGCTGCCGTTCTCGCCCTGGGCCGCGTTCTTCGGATTCGTCGCGCTGCCGGGCGAGGTGCTGCTGGCGATGGGCGGCCTGACGCTCGGCTACCTGGCGACGGTGGAGACGGCCAAGCGGCTGTTCCGCCCGCGCACCGCGTGAACGGATCGGCTGCGACTTGGACCGCGGCCTGGCTTGCGCTGCCTCAAGCCGCCGCGGCTGCGCCTGCATAAGCTCGGGGCCGATGAATGACCTCGCTTCCGCGACGCCGGTGTTCCGTGCGCTGCAACTCACCAAGACCTACGGAAGCGGCGAGGTGCGCGTGGACGCGCTGCGCGCGGTCGACCTGGAGGTCGGGCGCGGCGAGTTCATCGTGCTGCTCGGGCCGTCGGGCAGCGGCAAGTCGACGCTGCTGAACATCCTCGGCGGGCTCGACACCGCGACCAGCGGGCAGCTGTGGTTCAACGCGCAGGACCTGAGCGCGGCCGGCGACGACGTGCTCACCGCCTACCGGCGCGAGCACGTCGGCTTCGTGTTCCAGTTCTACAACCTGATCCCGAGCCTGACGGTGCGCGAGAACGTCGCGCTGGTGACCGACATCGCCACCGCCCCGATGCCGGTCGACGAGGCGATCGACCGCGTCGGGCTGACGCCGCGGCGCGACCATTTCCCGGCCCAGCTGTCGGGGGGCGAGCAGCAGCGCGTCGCGATCGCGCGCGCCATCGTCAAGCGCCCCGACGTGCTGCTGTGCGACGAGCCGACCGGCGCGCTCGACTACCAGACCGGCAAGCTGGTGCTGGAGGTGATCGCGCGCATCAACGCCGAGCTCGGCACCACCGCGATCGTGATCACGCACAACGCCGCCATCGCCGGCATGGCCGACCGCGTCGTCACGCTGGGCGACGGGCGGGTGCAGCGCGTGCAGGCGAACGCGCACAAGCTGCAGCCGGCCGAGCTGGCCTGGTGACCGCGATGCGCGCACTGGATCGCAAGCTGCTGCGCGACCTGCGCGCGATGTGGAGCCAGGCGCTCACCATCGCGCTGGTGGTGGCCAGCGGCATCGGCGGCTTCGTCACCAGTCTGTCGGCGGTCGATTCGCTGGCGCTGGCGCGCGACGACTTCTATGCGCGCGGCCGCTTCGCCGACGTCTTCGCCACCGTCAAGCGCGCGCCCGAGGCGCAGGCCGCCGTGCTCGGCGCCATCGCCGGCGTCGCGCAGCTGCAGACCACGCTGGAGGAGATGGCGCGCGTCGAGGTTCCCGGCTCGTCCGACCCGGTGCTCGGCCAGCTGATCGGCTTCGCGTCGCGCGGCGGGCAGGGCCTGAACCGGGTGCTGGTGAGCAGCGGGCGCGCGCCGGCCGAGGGGCCGTCGGCCGACGGGCGCATCGAGGCGCTGGTGTCCGAGGGCTTCGCGCGCTCGCGCGGCCTCGTGCCCGGTGCCGAACTGGTCGCGCAGCTCAACGGCCGGCGCCGCACGCTGGTGATGGTGGGCACCGCGCTGTCGCCCGAGTACATCTTCGCCGGGCTGTGGGGCATGCCCGACACGCGCGGCTTCGGCGTCTTCTGGGTCGACCGCGAGACGCTGGCCGCGGCCTACGACATGCGCGGCGCCTTCAACCGGGTCGCGCTGCGGCTGGCCCCCGGCGCGTCGCAGCCGGCGGTGATCGATGCGCTGGCGCGCCGGCTGTCGCCCTATGGCGGACGGCAGGCCAATGGCCGCGCCGAGCAGTCTTCGCACCTGATGCTCGACAACGAGATCAAGGAGCAGCGCGTGCTCGGCACCGTGCTGCCGGCGATCTTCCTCGGCGTCGCCGCCTTCCTGCTGAACGTCGTCGTGACGCGGCTGGTGTCGACGCAGCGCGAGCAGATCGCGGCGCTGAAGGCGCTCGGCTACCCGAACCGCAGCGTCGGGCTGCACTACCTGAAGCTGGTGCTGGCCATCGTCGCGGTCGGCCTGCTGCTCGGCGTGCTGGTGGGCAAGGTGCTGGGCACGCTGCTGACCGGGCTGTACGCCGACTTCTTCCGCTTCCCGAGCTTCGAGCACCGCATCGCGCCGTGGCTGCTGGCGGTGAGCATCGGCATCACGCTGCTGACCGCGGTGGCCGGCACGCTGAACGCCATCGCCGCGACGGTGCGGCTGGCGCCGGCCGAGGCGATGCGCCCGCCGGCGCCCGGCCACTACCGGCGCACGCTGCTCGAGCGCATGGGGGTGAAGGGCATGAACCCGGCGCTGCGCATGATCGTGCGCAACCTCGAGCGCCGGCCGCTGCGCAGCAGCCTGTCGGTGGCGGGCGTCGCGGCGGCGGTCGCGATCGTCGTGCTCGGCAACTTCTTCCGCGACGCGATCGACGTGGTGGTCGACAGCCAGTTCAACCTGAGCCTGCGCGGCGACATCACGGTGTGGGCCGCCGAGGCGGTGGACGACGGCGCGCGCCGCGAGCTGCTGCGCCTGCCGGGCGTGCGCGACGTCGAGAGCACGCGTTTCGTCGCGGTCGACTTCGTGCACGGCCACCGCCGCGAGCGCAGCCTGATCCGCGGCTATGCGCCGCGCGCCGAGCTGTTCCGCGTGGTCGATGCCGACGGGCGCCAGACGCTGCTCGACGGCCGCGGGCTGATCCTCACCGACCGGCTGGCCGACAAGCTGGGCGTGCGCCCCGGCGACCGGCTGCAGGTGGAGGTGCTGGAAGGGCGTGCGCGCACGCTGGAGGTGGTGGTGGGCGGCACGGTGCGCGAGATGATGGGGCTGAACGCGTACATGGACCGGCCGTCGCTGAACCGCGCGCTCGGCGACGGCGACCTGGCCACCGGCTTCATGCTCGCGCTGCAGCGCGGCGGCGAGGACGCCGCGCTCGAGGGCACCAAGGCGCTGCCCGGCATCGCCGGGGCCTGGAGCAAGGCCACCATGCTGCGCAACCTGCAGCAGATCAGCGCGCGCAACGTGCGCATCATGGGCACCATCCTGACCGTCTTCGCCGTCGTCATCGCGGTCGGCGTGGTCTACAACAACGCGCGCATCTCGCTGGCCGAGCGTGCGTGGGAGCTGGCCAGCCTGCGCGTGCTGGGCTTCACGCGCGGCGAGGTCTCGGGGCTGCTGCTGGGCGAGCTGGCGCTGGTCATCGGCCTGGCGCTGCCGCTGGGCATGCTGATGGGCTGGGCCGTCACGCACGGCATCGTCGAGCTGCTCAAGTCGGACCAGTTCTATTTCCCGGTCGTCATTCGCGCCCGCACCTACGCCGGGGCCGCCCTGTGCGTGATGGTGGCGGGCGCCGCCAGCGCACTCGTGGTGCGCCGGCGCATCGACCGGC
Organism: Rhizobacter sp. P2_D12; assembly: GCF_056404395.1. Taxonomy (NCBI): domain Bacteria; kingdom Pseudomonadati; phylum Pseudomonadota; class Betaproteobacteria; order Burkholderiales; family Sphaerotilaceae; genus Rhizobacter; species Rhizobacter sp. P2_D12. Next base: position 9,799 of record NZ_JBFUEB010000091.1, read on the forward strand.
TCGACATGGTGGCGGCATTGAAGACGAGGGATTGACCATGAAGCCATTGCCGCACCTGAAGAAGAGCTGGCTGGCCGGCGGGACCGCGGCCATCGCCTTGGCGGCGCTGTTCGCGTGGGCGTTCGCGCCGCGGCCGGTCGAGGTGGAGCTGGGCAGCGTGACGAGCGGGCGCTTCGAGGCCACCGTGTCCGAGGACGCGAAGACGCGGCTGCGCGAGCGCTACGTGGTGTCGGCGCCGCTGGCCGGGCAGCTGTCGCGCATCGCGCTGCGCGAGGGCGATTGGGTGGCGGCCGACAGCGTGGTCGCTGAGCTGGCGCCGGCGCTGCCGCCGATGCTGGACGAGCGCACGCGGCGCGAGCAGCAGGCACGGCTGGAGGTGACCGAGGCGCAGCGCCAGCGCGCGGTGGCGCGCGTCGAGGGCGCGCGGGTCGCGCTGCTGCAGGCGCGCAACGAGGCGCGGCGCAGCGAGCAGCTGGCGGCGCAGGGCTTCCTGTCGCCGACGCGGCTCGAGGTCGACCGGTTGGCGGCGCTGGTCGAGCAGAAGGAGCTGGATGCAGCGCGCGGCGAGCTGGATGCCGCCGGGCACGAGGTCGAGCAGGCACGCGCCGCGCTGGCCGCGCTGCGCACGCCGGCCACCGCGGCGCGCCGCTTCAGCGTGCGCTCGCCGGTGGCCGGGCGGGTGATGCGCATCGCGCAGCCGAGCGAGGCGACGGTGGCGCTCGGCACGCCGCTGATCGAACTGGGCGATGTGCGCCAGCTGGAGGTGGTGGCCGAGCTGCTGACCACCGATGCGCTGCAGGTGCGCGAAGGCGCGGCGGTGCGCATCGGGCAGTGGGGCGGCGATGGCCCGCTGCAGGGCCGCGTGCGGCGCATCGAGCCGGCCGGCTTCACCAAGGTGTCGGCGCTGGGCGTCGAGGAGCAGCGCGTGCGCGTGCTGGTCGAACTGACCAGCGCGGCGGCCGAGTGGGCGGCGCTGGGCGATGGTTACCGCGTCTCGGTGAGCATCCTGACGCTGGCGCAGGACGGCGTGGTCAAGGTACCGGTCAGCGCGGTGTTCCCGCGCACCGATGCGGCGGATGCGGCCGCGATGGCGGTGTTCGTCGTCGACGGCGGGCGCGCCCGCCTGGCGCCGGTGACGGTGGTGGCGCGCAATGCCACCGAGGCCTGGGTGCGCCAGGGGCTCGCGCCCGGCGCCCGCGTGATCGTCTACCCGCCGCCGGCGGTGGCCGACGGCGTGCGCGTGAAGGAGCGGCACGTCTGAACCCGCATCCGGCGCAGGGTCTTGCACGCCGCACGGCTCGCCGTTGCCGGCTGGCGCAGATTGCGCCCTTCGAGTCCACCGCAGCCCTGACATCGCACCATGGAATTCAAGGACTACTACGCCGCACTCGGCGTCGAGCGCAGCGCCACGCAGGACGAGATCAAGCGGGCCTACCGCAAACTGGCGCGCAAGTACCACCCCGACGTCAGCAAGGAGCCGGACGCCGAGGCACGCTTCAAGGACGTCGCCGAGGCCTACGAGGCGCTGCAGGACCCGGAGAAGCGCGCCGCCTACGATGAGCTGGGCCGGCGCCACCCGCGCGGCCAGGAGTTCCAGCCGCCGCCGGACTGGGGCAGCGGCTACGAGTTCAGCGGCCGCGACGCGGGCACTGCGGCCGGCACGGACTTCAGCGAGTTCTTCGAGTCGCTGTTCGGCCAGCGTTCGCGCGGCATGCACCGCGGCGGCATGGCGGCGGGCGGCGGCGACCACCATGCCAAGGTCGTGATCGACCTGGCCGATGCCTACCGCGGCGGGCGCCGCACGCTGTCGCTGCGCGCACCGGTGCACGACGCGCAGGGCGGCGTGAGCTTCCACGACCGCACGCTCGAGGTCAACATCCCGCGCGGCGTGAAGGCCGGCCAGCAGCTGCGCCTGGCGGGGCAGGGCGCGCCCGGCGTGGGCGGCGGCCCGGCCGGCGACCTGTACCTGGAGATCGCGTTCGCGCCGCACCCGCACTTCCGGGTCGAGGAGCGCGACGTCTACCTCGACCTGCCGGTCGCGCCGTGGGAGGCCGCGCTCGGCGCGACGGTCCATGCACCCACGCCCGACGGCCGCGTCGAACTCGGCATCCCGGCCGGCTCGGCCGGCGGCCGCAAGCTGCGCCTGAAGGGCAAGGGCCTGCCGGGCACGCCGCCGGGCGACCTGTACGTGCTGCTGCGCGTGGTGACGCCGGCGGCCGGCAGCGCGGCGCAGCGCGAGGCCTATGAAGCACTGTCACGTTCGTTCGCGGGCTTCGATCCGCGCCGCGACCTGGAGGCCTGACCATGGCGCAACTGCATTCCTACGTGTTCGAGGCGGTGCTGCTGGACGACGCCACGCCGTTCTCGCTGGCGCAGCTGGTGCGGGCCTGCGGTGCCGAGCGCGATGCGCTGGTCGAGCTGGTGCAGGAGGGCGTGCTGGCGCCCGAAGGCGCGGCGCCGGACGACTGGCGCTTCGATGCCGGTGCGCTGGCGCGGGCGCGCAAGGCCCTGCGGCTGCAGCGCGACCTGCAGCTCGGGCCCGGCGGCACCGCGCTGGTGCTGCAGCTGCTCGACGAGATCGCGCAGCTGCGCCGCCAGCTGGAGCGCGCCGGGCCGCGCTGAGCCCGCGGCTTGCGCAGGATCAAGCCGCCGCGGCGTGGCGCTCCCAACAATCGGCCCATCGTTTCCTTGCTGGAGATCGCGATGAGCTACCGCAGCATCCTGTTGTTCCTGGACCCGGGCAGCGCGTGCGCGCGGCGCACGCAGGCGGCGATCGGGCTGGCCCGGCGCATGGACAGCCACCTCGTCGGGCTGGCCCCGACCGGCCTGCTGGACCTGCCGGGGTCGGTGGAGGGCGCGGCCGCGTTCAGCGACCTGGCGGCGCTCGCCTGGGACGAATTGCGCGACCAGGCCGAGCGCGCCGCCGACACCTTCCGCGGGGCCTGCCACCAGGCCGGCCTGCGCGCGATCGAGCCGGTGGTCGACGAGGCCGACCAGGCCATCTCGCTGATCGAACACGCCCACTGCAGCGACCTCGCGGTGCTGTCGCAGGCCGACCCGGCGGCGCCGGGCCACCGTGCCGCGCAGCGGCTGGTCGAGCAGGTGGTGCTGTACAGCGCGCGGCCGACGCTGCTGCTGCCCTATGCCGGCGTGGCCGAGCCGCCGGGAAAGCAGGTGCTGGTGGCCTGGGACGACAGCCGCGAGGCGGCACGCGCGCTGAGCGACGCATTGCCGCTGCTGCAGCTGGCCTCGTCGGTGCAGGTGGTGCGCTGGCAGGCCCCCGGAGCCCAGGCGCGGCGCGGCCTGGACGCCCTGCACCAGTGGCTGGCCTGGCACGGCGTGACGGCCGAGGTGCGCATCGAGACGACGTCGATCGACGTCGCCGATGCGATGCTGTCGCATGCCGCCGACATGGGGGCCGACCTGATCGTGATGGGGGCCTACGGCCATTCGCGCTGGAGCGAGCGCGTGCTGGGCGGGGCGACGCGCGGCCTGCTGCAGTCGATGACCGTGCCGGTACTGATGTCGCACTGAGCGATGAGCGTCCTGAACCTGGAGCGCCTGCTGGCGCCGCGCTCGGTGGCCGTGGCCGGCGCCTCCGATCGCCCCGGCAGCGTCGGCGCCACCGTGTGGCGCAACCTGCGTGGCGGCGCCTTCGACGGCCCGGTGCGCGCCCTCAACCTGCGGCTGGGCACGCTGGACGGCGAGCGGGTGTTCGCGCGGCCCGGCCAGCTGCCGGAGGTGCCCGACCTGGCGGTGCTGTGCACGCCGCCGGACAGCATCGCCGGGCTGGTCGACGCCTTCGGGCGGCTCGGCACGCGCGCGGCCATCGTGATGACGGCCGGGCTGGACGCGGCGCAGAAGCAGGCGATGCTGCAGGCCGCGGGGCGCCACCGGCTGCGTGTGCTGGGGCCGAACTGCCTGGGGCTGCTGACGCCGCGGCTCGGGCTGAACGCGAGCTTCGCGCACACCGACGCGCTGGCCGGCGGGCTGGCCTTCGTGTCGCAGTCGGGGGCCCTGGTCACCGCGGTGCTCGACTGGGCCAAGTCGCGCGGCGTCGGCTTCTCGCACATGATTTCGCTGGGCGAGCATGCCGACGTCGATTTCGGCGACCTGCTCGACCAGCTGGCCAGCGACGCGCACACGCGCGCCATCCTGCTGTACATCGAATCGATCGAGGCACCGCGCAAGTTCATGTCGGCCGCGCGGGCCGCGGCGCGCAACAAGCCGGTGATCGTCGTGAAGGCCGGGCGGGCCGGCAACGGCATCCGCGCGGCGGCCTCGCACACCGGGGCGCTGGCCGGCTCGGACGTGGTGTTCGACGCGGCGATCCGGCGCGCCGGCATGCTGCGCGTGGACACGCTGCAGGAGCTGTTCGTCGCCGCCGAGACGCTGGCGCGCTTCGGCGCCAACCGCGACGAGGCGCTGACGCTGATGACCAACGGCGGCGGCGCCGGCGTGATGGCGGCCGATGCGGCGGCGCGCGCCGGCCTGGCGCTGGCCGAGCCGGGGCCGGCGCTGCGCGCGGCGCTGGACGCGGTGCTGCCGCCGACCTGGTCGCACGGCAACCCGATCGACATCATCGGCGACGCGCCGGCGCAGCGCTACGTCGACACGCTGCGCGTGCTGCTGGCGCAGCCGCAGGCGGGCGCGATCCTGTTCATGCACGCGCCGACCGCGATCGTGCCGAGCGCCGAGATCGCGCGCGCCTGCGAGCCGCTGCTGCGCGGTGCGACCGAGCGCGTGATGGCCTGCTGGCTGGGCGATGCCTCGGTGGCGCAGGCGCGCGGCATCTTCGAGGCGGCGGGGGTGGCCGACTACGCGACGCCGGAAGAGGCGGTGAACGCGTTCGCGATGCTGCGCAGCTACCGGCGCAACCAGGCGGCGCTGATCGAGACGCCGAGCGCCAGCGAGAACGGCGTGCCCGACCTCGCGGCGGCGCGGCGCATCGTCGATGCCGTGCTGGCCGACGGGCGCGAGATGCTGCAGGAGCACGAGGCCAAGGCGGTGCTGAAGGCCTATGGCGTGCCGGTGGTCGAGACGGTGGTGGTCGAGGCCGATGCCGAGGCGGCGCTGGCCGCGGCCGGGCGCATCGGCTACCCGGTGGCGCTGAAGATCGTGTCGCCCGACATCTCGCACAAGTCGGATGCGGGCGGCGTGGCACTGGACATCGCCGATGCGGTGGCGCTGCGCGAAGCGGCGCAACGCATGCTGGCGCGGGTGCGCCAGGCGCTGCCGCAGGCGCGCCTGGCCGGCTTCACGGTGCAGCCGATGGCGCGGCGGCCGATGGCGCAAGAGCTGATCGTCGGCACGAGCGTCGACCCGACCTTCGGGCCGGTGCTGATGGTGGGCCATGGCGGCACCGCGGTGGAGGTGCTGGCCGACCGCGTGATGGGCCTGCCGCCGCTGAACCGTGCGCTGGCGCACGAGATGCTGTCGCGCACCGCGGTGTCGCGGCTGCTGGCCGGTTACCGCGACCACCAGCCGGCGCGGCTGGACGCGGTGTGCGACGTGCTGGTGGCGCTGTCGCAGATGCTGGTCGACCTGCCGGAGCTGGCCGAGCTGGACATCAACCCCTTGTGGGCCGATGCCGACGGCGTGCTGGCGCTGGATGCGCGGCTGCGGCTGGATCGCAGCGCGCCGGCGGGCGTGCGGCACTTCGCGATCCTGCCGTACCCGGCCGAGCTGGCGCGCGAGGTGGAATGGCAGGGCGAGCGGCTGCTGCTGCGGCCGATCCGGCCGGAGGACGAGCCGCAGCACCGGCGCTTCGTCGAGCGGCTGACGCCGGACGACCTGCGGTTGCGCTTCTTCAATGCGCGGCGCTCGTTCGCGCACGGCGAACTGGCGCGGTTGACGCAGATCGACTATGCGCGCGAGATGGCCTTCATCGCGGTGCGGCGCGGGCCGCAGGGCGACGAGGAGACGCTGGGCGTGGCGCGCGCGGTGCGCGACCCGGACGGCATCGAGGCCGAGTTCGCGGTGACGGTGCGCTCGGACCTGCAGCGCGGCGGGCTGGGCCGTCTGCTGATGGACACGCTGTGCGAGAACGAGCGGCGCAGCGGCACGCAGCGCCTGGTGGGGCTGGTGCTGCGCGAGAACCTGGGGATGCGCCGGCTGGCCGAGCGGCTGGGGTTCGTCGCGGCAGCGGGGGCGCAGGACGATGACGTGCTGCGGATGGTGCTGGAGCTGACGTAGCCCGGATGCCAATCCGGGATCGCGCCACAACCCTCAGCGAATCACCAGCACCGGCGTCTGGCAATGCCCCAGCACCCGCGTCGTCACCGAGCCCAGCACCGCGCCGCCCAGCGACGAGTGCCCGTGCGACCCCATCACGATCAGGTCGAAATGGCCCTGCTTGGCCAGCTCGGCGATCACGTCCGGTGCATGGCCCACGCGGCTCACGAACTCGGATTTCCACGGCTGTTGCTTCGCGAACGCGCGCACCGGTCCGAGGATCTCCTCGGCCTGGTCGCGGTAGTAGCCCTCCAGCGTCGCGCGGTCGAAATAGCCGGTCACGCGCGGCGGCACGTGCGGCGTCACGGTCAGGATCGTGTACTCGTGCGCGGCACTGAGGAACTCCTCGTGCGCCGCCACGTAAGCCAGCATGCGCCGCGTGCAGGCGCTGCCATCCACGGCCATCAGGATCTTCATGGGGTTTCCTTTCGTTCGTCCAGTCGTTCGTCAATGAACCATCAGCAGCGGCAGCCGCGCGCGGTGCACCAGCGAGCGCGTCGCGCCGCCCAGCACCTGCTCGCGCAGCCGCCCCTGCCCATAGCAACCCATCACCAGCAGCTCGGCCCCGAGCTGCGCCGCCAGCGCCTGCAGCGCCTCGCCGATCGCGCGCGGCTCGTGGCCGTGCTGGTGCAGCACCGGCGCGATGCCGTGCGCCTGCAGGTGGCCCACGATGTCCAGCCCGCTCGCCGCGCCCACCACCGGCGCGCGCGACCAGCTGGCCACGTGCACCTCGCGCGCCGTCTGCAGGAAAGGCAGTGCCGCGCTGACGGCCCGTGCCGCCTCGCGCGCCGGCTTCCACGCCACCAGCACGCAGCCGGGCGTCGCGCTGACCGCGCCCTGGTCCGGCACGATCAGCCCGGGCTTGCCGCTCTCGATCAGCAGCGATTCGATGAAGCCGGCCGGCAGGTCGTGCTGCGCTGCCGCCGGGTCGCGCTGGCCCAGCACCAGCAGGTCGGTGCACAGCGCATGCTGCACCACCGCCTGCAGCACCGGCTCGTGCACGACCTCGCCCCAGCGCACGCGCGGCAGCTCTTCGCCACCGGTCATCTCGTCCAGCAGCCGCTCGCGCGCGCGCCGGCGCGCATCCGGCAGGTCGGCCACCGCGGCGGCACCGGCCACCGCGCCGAACAGGCCCTGCGGCTCGCCGTGCAGCGGCGAGGCCGCGAACAGCGCCGTCACCTGCGCGTCGTGGCGCTCGGCCAGGTCGCGGGCCAGCGCCAGCCGCGCCGCGGTGCGCGGCAAGCTGTCGGCCAGCATCAGGATCGAGCGGATCGGGCGGAACGGGGCAGGGCGTTGCAGCATGTCGACAAGGTACGCCTTTGTCGCGCCGCCGGGTTGATTCAACGCAAGTCGGTTTCGTCGCGCGTGACCTGCGTGCCGGCCGTGCCGGCCACCAGCGCCGCAACGGCATCGAGCCGACCGATCGCCGCGCGCCGCCCGGTCGTGCGCACGAAATCGGCCGCCGCCGCCGCCTTCGGCCCCATCGAGCCGGCCGGCAGCACCAGGCGGTCCAGCAAGGCCGGCGTCGCTTGCGCCAGCAGCCGCTGCGACGGCGTGCCGAAATCGCTGCAGATGCCGTCCACGTCGGTCAGCAGCAACAGCAGGTCGGCCTGCAACTCGCGCGCCAGCAAGGCGCTGGCGTGGTCCTTGTCGACCACCGCCTCCACGCCCACCAGCGCACCTGCGCGCTCCACCACCGGGATGCCGCCGCCGCCGGCGCACACCACCACCACGCCGGCCGCCAGCAGCCGCTGCAGCGCCTCGATTTCCATCACCTGCAGCGGTCGCGGCGAAGCCACCACGCGGCGCCAGCCGTCGCCGTCGCGCGCGAACTGCCAGCCGCGGCTGGCCATCGCCTGCACCGCCGACAACGGGTAGATCGGGCCGATCGGCTTGGTCGGCGTCGCGAAGGCCGGATCGGCCGCGTCCACCCGCACCTGCGTCAGCAGCGTCGCCACCGGCTGCCCGCCCAGGTGGGGCTGCAGTGCCTGCTCGACCAGGTAGCCGACCATGCCGTCGCTCTCGGCCCCCAGCACGTCCAGCGGCGTCGGCGACTGGCCCGCGGCCTGCCCGGCCGCGGCCTGCAGCGCCAGCCAGCCGACCTGCGGCCCGTTGCCGTGCGTGACCACCAGCTCGTGCCCGCGCGCCAGCGGGGCCAGCGCGGCGGCCGCGGCAGCGAGGTTCTCGCGCTGCACCTCGACCGACAGCGCCTGGCCGCGCCGGATCAATGCATTCCCGCCCAGGGCGGCCACGATGCGCATCGCTCAGCCCAGCGTCGCGACGAGCAGCGCCTTGATGGTGTGCAGCCGGTTCTCGGCCTGGTCCCACACCACCGAGGCCGGCGACTCGAACACCTCCTCGCTCACCTCCATGCCGTCCAGCCCGAAGCGCTGGAAGATGTCCTCGCCGCGCCGCGTGTCGCGGTTGTGGAAGGCCGGCAGGCAGTGCATGAAGCGTGTCGACGCCTTGCCGCTCGCCTGCATCAGGCGCGCATCCACGCGGTACGGGCGCAGCAGCGCGATGCGCTCGGCCCAGGCCGCCTCGGGTTCGCCCATCGAGACCCAGACGTCGGTGTAGATGAAGTCCGCGCCTTCCACCGCCTGCAGCGGCGCCTCGGTGAACGACAGCCGTGCGCCGCTCACGCGCGCCAGCGCCTGGGCCTGCGCGATCATCTCGGGCGCCGGCCACAGCGCGCGCGGTGCCGCGATGCGCAGGTCCAGGCCCATCAGCGCCGCGCCCTGCAGCAGCGAATCGCCCATGTTGTAGCGGGCGTCGCCCAGGTAGGCCAGGCTCATCTCGCGCAGCGGCTTGTCGCACTGCTCCTGCATCGTCATCAGGTCGGCCAGGATCTGCGTCGGGTGGAACTCGTTGGTGAGGCCGTTGTAGACCGGCACCCCGGCGTGCGCCGCCAGCTCGCGCACCGTCGTCTGCGCGAAGCCGCGGTACTCGATCGCGTCGTACAGCCGGCCCAGCACGCGCGCGGTGTCCTTGATGCTTTCCTTCTCGCCCAGCTGCGAATCGCCGGGGCCGATGAAGGAGACGTTGGCGCCCTGGTCGAAGGCGGCCACCTCGAAGGCGCAGCGCGTGCGCGTCGACGCCTTCTCGAACAGCAGCGCGATGTTGCGCCCGCGCAGCGTCTGCTGCTCGGTGCCGGCCGCCTTCGCGCGCTTCAGCTCGTGCGACATCTCCAGCAGGTGCTGGATGTCGCGCGCGTTCAGCTCGCCCAGGGACAGCAGGCTGCGGTTCTTCAGGTTGTAGGCCATGGTGCAAAGTCCTTCAGAAGATGGCGGCGTCGCGCGCCAGCGGGCAGCTCATGCAGTGCGCACCGCCGCGGCCGCGGCCGAGTTCGCCGCCGGGGATCTCGATCACCTCGACGCCGGCTTCGCGCAGGCGGCGGTTGGTGTAGGTGTTGCGGTCGTAGCCGACGACGACGCCCGGCTGCAGCGCCAGCAGGTTGTTGCCGTCGTCCCACTGCTCGCGCGCGCTCTCGAACGAATCGCCGCCGGTGGCGATGGCGCGGAAGGCCGGCACGCTCAGCGCGTCGGCCACCACGTCCAGCAGGTGCCGCCCGGCCAGCGTGCGGATGCGCGGCGCGCCATGGCGCGCCGCCGGCTCCAGCTCGTGGCAGACGATGCGGTCGGCCACCTCGGGGAAATACGTCACCACCTCCTGCGAGCACGGCGTGAACACCGTGTCCAGGTGCATCGCAGCCCGGCTGCGCGGCATCTGCGCCGCGATCACGCGTGTCGCGGCGCCGCGCTCGAACAGGCGCTGCGCCAGCTGCAGCACGGCCTGCGGGCTGCTGCGCTCGCCCATGCCCACCAGCAGCACGCCACGGCCGAGCGGCATCAGGTCGCCGCCTTCCAGCGTGGCCAGCCCGTGGTCGTGCTCGCCGTCGCCCCACCAGGTCTCGAAGCCGCCATTGACGAAGCGCGGATGGAAGCGGTAGATGGCCGCCAGCAGCAGCGATTCGCCGCGCCGCGCCGGCCAGTACATCGGGTTCAGCGACAGCCCGCCGTAGATCCAGCTGCTGCTGTCGCGCGTGAACAGGCTGTTCGGCAGCGGCGGCAGCACGAAATCCTGCATCTCCAGGTAGGCGCCCAGCAGCCCGTCGGGGCGGAACGGCAGCTCGGCGCGCGTCATGCCGCCGATCAGCAGCTCGGCCAGCCGCGCCGACGGCAGCTCGGCCAGCGCCGCGTGCAGGTCGTCCAGCATGCCGGGGCCGACGCTGTCGGGCAGCACGCGGCGTGCCAGCACCCAGCGCCGCGCCTCCGGCTCGTCCAGCGTCTGCGCCAGCAGCTCGTGCAGCTCCAGCACCTCGATGCCGCGGCCGGCCAGCGCGCCGGTGAACTGCGCGAAATCGCGCTGCGCCTGCTCGACCCACATCACGTCGTCGAACAGCAGGTCGCGGCAGTTGTCGGGCGTCAGGCGCAGGTGCGCGAGCCCGGGCCGGCACACCAGGACGCTGCGCAGGCGCCCGATCTCGGAATGCACTCCCCATTTCATGGCGCCGGCCTCAGATCTTCGCCAGGTCGAGCGTGCCGTTGGCCAGCAGCACGACGGTCAACGCGGCGGCGGCCAGCAAGGCCCCGGCGACGGCGCGCTCGACGTTGCCGGCCAGCATCGGCAGCCCGCGCGCGCGCCGGCTCCACGCGTGCACCACCAGGCCGGGCGCATACACCAGCGTGGTCAGCAGCAGGTACAGCGGGCCGGCGGCATACACCAGCCAGGCGCTGTACAGCGCGGCCACCGCGCCGGTCAGCAGCAGGCGCGAATCGCGCCGGCCGGCCTGCACCGCGAACAGCGCGCACAGCAGGTAGGGCACCAGGATGGTCGAGGTGGCGAGCTTGATCAGCGCCAGGTAGGCATTGCCCGCCAGCAGCGACAGCAGCAGCACCGCCTGCACGATGCCGTTGCTCCACCACAGCGCGGCGGCCGGCGCCTGGCGCGCGTTCTCGGCGGCCATGCGGCGCGGGAACACCTCGTCGCGCGCGGCGCTGAACGGCACCTCGGCGGCCAGCAGCGTCCACGACAGCATCGCGCCACCGACCGACACCAGCAACCCCAGGTTGACCAGCACGGCGCCCCAGGGGCCGACCACCTGCTGCAGCACGCCGGCCATCGACGGGTTCTTCATCTGCGCCAGCTCGGCCTGCGGCACGATGCCCAGCGACAGCAGCGTGATCGCCATGTACAGCGCCAGCGTCACCGCGAAACCGAGCATCGTCGCGCGGCCGACGTCGCCGGCACTGCGCGCCCGCGCCGAGAACACCGAGGCACCCTCGATGCCGATGAAGGCCCACACCGTCACCAGCATGGTCGAGCGCACCTGGTCGAACACCGGGCCGAGCTTCGCGTCGCCCCACAGCGAGAATGAGAAGGTCGGCGCCTTGAAGGCCAGCGCCACCAGCACCACGAACAGCAGCAGCGGCACCAGCTTCGACAGCGTGACCAGCGTGTTCACCGCCGCCGCGGTGCGCACGCCGCGCAGCACCAGCGCGTGGTAGCCCCACAGCAGCAGCGAGGCGCCGGCGATGCCGGCCGGCGTGTTGCCGGCGCCGAAGCCGGCCTGCGGCAGCAGCGCGTCGAGCGACGCGAAGATGATCACCAGGTAGCCGGCATTGCCGATCAGCGCCGACAGCCAGTAGCCCCAGGCCGACTGGAAACCGACGAAGTCGCCGAAGCCGGCCCGCGCATAGCCGTAGACGCCGCCGCCCACCTCGGGCCGCGCCTGCGCCAGCTGCAGGAACATCAGCGCCAGCGCCAGCATGCCGGCCGCGGTGATGGCCCAGCCGATCAGGATCGCGCCCGCCCCGGCGCCGGCCGCCATGTTCTGCGGCAGCGAGAACACGCCGGAACCGATCATCGAGCCGACGACCAGGCTGGACAAGGCGCCCACCGACAGGCGATCGCGCAGCCCGGACGGCCGCGCCGCGGCGCGGGAGGGCGTGGCCGCGTGACGCTGCGGACGGAGGGGGACGGGGGTGGACATGGCGGGCTCCTGGTGCCCACGGTGGGCATGCAGGCAAGCCTAGAGGCCGCGCCGCGCCCGGGTTTGACGGGCGTCAAGCCGCGCGCGTCTCGTTCGTGCCAGGGCCCGGCCGATACACGCCGGACACATTCGGTTCACCCGGTGTTACCGAGCGAGGCCGGCGTGTCGCGCTGTGTTGACGAGTGCTTCCTAAGCTGACGGACATCAAACGAAAGACCCCCGGAGCCCCCCACCATGTACACCGCAGCCGCCTCGATGCCCGCCGATGCCACTCCCCAGCGCCCGCCGGTGGCCGTGTTGGCCGCACCGGCCCCGCGCCCCGACGCCGCCTCGGTCTGTGCCCGCGTCAACGACTCGCTGCGGCTGCTCAACGAATCGGTGGGCGTGCAGCGCCGCATCGTGCATGCCGGCGACGCGGTGTTCCAGGGCGGCCAGGAATTCCAGTGCCTGTACATCATCAACTCGGGCTTCTTCAAGACGGTGAACGTGGCCGCCGACGGTCGCGAACAGGTGGTGGGCCTGCACTTCAAGGGCGACTGGATGGGCTTCGACGGCATCGCGCACGGCCAGTACGGCTGCGACGCGATCGCGATGGACACCGGCGAGGTCTGGTCGGTGCGCTACGAGGCGCTGCTGGCGGCCTGCGTCGCGCAGCCGGCGCTGCTGGGCGTCATGCACGCCGCGATGAGCCGCGAGATCTCGCGCGACCGCGACTCGCTGCTGTCGCTTGGCACGCTGCCGGCAGACGCGCGCGTCGCTGATTTCCTGCGCTACTGGGCCGAGTCGCTGGCGCAGCGCGGCCTGCGCGCCGACCAGATCACGCTGCGCATGACGCGTGCCGAGATCGGCAACTACCTGGGCATGACGCTGGAAACCGTCAGCCGCGCGCTGTCGCGCATGGCCAGGTGCAACGTGATCCGTTTCACCGAGAAGGGCCGGCGCGACCTGTGCATCGACAGCATCAGCGCGTTGACGGGGTTCATCCAGACGGCGATGACGCCGCTGTCGCGCACGCTGCAGTGAACTCAGCGCGGGCCTGAGCCGGCGGCCAGCGCACGCGCGATGGCGTCGGCCAGTTCCTCGCGCGAGTAGGGCTTGCGCAGAAGTTCCCAGGGCAGGTCGGCCGCGGTGTCGCCGGCCATCGCCTCCGACGAATAGCCCGACATCAGCAGCACCGCCAGGCTGGGCCGCAGCGCCTGCGCACGGCGCGCCAGCTCGGTGCCGCGCATGCCGGACCCGAGCACCACGTCGCTGAGCAGCAGGTCGACCGCTTGCGCGCCGCCCAGCGCCTGCAGCGCCGGCTCGGCCGCCGCGTGCGCCGTGACCTCGCACTTCAGCGCCAGCAGGAAGTTGCGGCACACCGCCAGCACCTCCGGGTCGTCCTCCACCACCATCACGCGCAGCCCCGGCCGCAGCGAGGCAGCCGCCGGGATGGCCACGCGCTCGCCGGCCGCATCGTCGCGCGGCAGGTACAGCGTGACGCGCGTGCCCTCGCCGGGCGCCGACTCGAGCGCGACCGCGCCGCGCGACTGGCGCACGAAGCCGTACACCGTGCTCAGCCCGAGCCCGGTGCCGCGGCCCGCCTCCTTGGTGGTGAAGAACGGCTCGAAGGCGCGGTCGAGCACGCCCTCGGGCATGCCGTGGCCGGTGTCGGCCACGCTGATCGCGACGAAGGCGTCCTCGCGCTGCGCGGCCTCGCCCAGGTCGGCATGCAGCGCTGCCGGCACGCGCCGGCACGGCTGGCAGGTGAACGACAGCGTGCCGCCGTCGGGCATCGCGTCGCGCGCGTTGATCGCGATGTTCAGCAGCGCCGACTCGAGCTGGCCCGGGTCGGCGCGGCAGGCCGGGCAGCCGGCCGCGGCGTCGATGCGGATCTCGATGCGCTCGTCCAGCGTGCGGTGCAGCATGTCGGTCAGCGAGTGCAGCAGCTGGGCCGGCTCGACGCGCGTGGGCACCAGCCGCTGGCGGCGCGAGAAGGCAAGCAGCTTGCCGGTCAGTTCGGCGCCGCGCTTGGCCGCGCGCGCGGCGGCGCCCAGCATCTGCTGCAGCCGCGGGTCGTCGGCCAGCGCCGGTTCGTACTCCAGCACCTGCAGGTTGCCCTGGATCACCGTCAGCAGGTTGTTGAAGTCGTGCGCGATGCCGCCGGTGAGCTGGCCGACGCTTTCCATGCGCTGCGCATGGCTCAGGTGCTCTTCGGTCTGCGCGCGCTGCAGGCTGGTGGTCAGCAGGCTGGACAGCGAATCGAGGAAGCGCAGTTCGTCGTCGCCGAAGCGCCGCAACTCGCGTGCGCGCACCGCCAGCGTGCCGATGATGCTGCCGCGGTCGGTCAGCGGCACCGACAGCGCACTCACCATGCCGCGCGCGACGAAATCGGCCGGCACCTTGAAGCGCGTCTCGCGCGCGTAGTTGGACACGATCACCGGCCGGCCCTCGGCCAGCACGAAGCCGGGCGGCGTGTCGGGGCGGTTCGGCAGCCTGCGGCCCTCGACCTCCTCGCCGCCCAGCCCGACGCCGGCGGCCAGGCGGAACTCGAGCCGGTTCGGCTCCAGCAGGTAGACCACCGAGCTCATCACCTGCAGGGCTTCGGCGGCGATGACCGGCACCTGGCGCAGCAGCTCCTGCGGGTCGCGCGTGTCGACCGCCAGGCGGCCGAGCTTGGCGACGTATTCGCTGTAGCGCGCGCGCTGCAGCGCCTGCTGCACGCGCGGGTAGGCGCCGATGCCGCGGATGGCGGCCACGACGTAGGGCAGGCCCTGGTCCTGCAGCGGGCTCAGCGCGATCTCGACCATCACCTCGCTGCCGTCGCGGCGGCGCGCGCTGAGCTCCATCTGCGTGCCCATCGGCCGCGGCTTCGGGCTCATGCCGTAGGCGTGGCGGTAGCCGGCATGGCGCGGGCGGATGGCGTCGGGCACCAGCGCGTCCACCGTCAGGCCGGCCAGCTCGTCGACCTGGTAGCCCAGCAGCGTCGCGGCGGCCGGGTTGGCGCGCACGATCACCCCCTGCGCGTCGACCAGCAGCAGCGCGTCCGGGTAGGCGGCGAACAGCGAGCGGAACAGCCGGCCTTCGCCGGGCAGTGGGTCTTCGACGGTGTTCGGCATGCGGGATCCCGGTGGGTGACGCTCAGTCGTGCACCACCGGCACGGCCAGGATGTAGCCGGCGCTGCGCACCGACTTGATCAGCTGCGGGCTTTCCGGCTCGGCCTCGAGTTTCTTGCGCAGGCGGCCAACCTGGACGTCGATGGTGCGGTCGAACGGCGCGGCCTCGCGGCCGCGCGTGTGCTCGAGCAGGAAGTCGCGCGACAGCACCCGGCCCGGGTGGCGCACGAAGACGCTCAGCAGGTCGAACTCGCCGGTGGTCAGCACCACCTCGACGCCGCCGCGGTTGACGAGGCGGCGTGCCGCGATGTCGAGCTGCCAGTCGAGGAAGCGCAGCCGCTCGCCGGCGGGCGCTGCGG
>NZ_JBFUEB010000092.1:0-24280 GCF_056404395.1 Rhizobacter sp. P2_D12
GCGTGCGCGGCCGCACCGCGAAACGCAGCTGCGGCGGCTGCGCGCCGAACGCCGCCACGCCGCCGGCCACCTGCAGGCGCAGCTGCGTGTGCACCGCGCCGTCGAGATGCTGTGCCGGCGATCTCGTCTCGCCCTGCGGCAGGTGCAGCCACCACACGCGGCCCTGCGCGACGTGCTGCCACCCGGCGTCGGGTGCCGGCAGCGGTGGATTGCGCTTGTCCCGCAGCACATGCAGCGGATGGTGCAACCGGTGACGATGAACGTACTCGCGCGACGCCGATGCCGCCTGCATCGCATCGCCGCGACCCAGCCAGCCGACGCTCGCCACCGTGTTCGCTTCGCGCGGCAGCAGTTCCACCGCCGCCAGCGACACCGCCGGCAGCGCGTAATCGCAGTGCTGCGCTTCGCAGGACACCGGCGCGATCGGCTCGCTCCACTGCAGTTCGGGCGCCGGCGCCTGCTGCACCACCGTCGTGACCTCGGCGGCAGTCAACGGCGGCGTCGCGCCGTGGCCCAGTGTGCGCAACCTCAGGTAGGCCGCCCGCACGCCGCCGAGTTCGATCACGGTGTCGTCCAGCCGCTGGCCTTGGTACTGCAGCGACACCAGCTGCACCTCGGGCCGCACGACGCGCCATCTCGACAGGTCGTCGCTCGCCTCCACCGCCAGCGGGTAGACGGCGTTCGCATCGCCGGCCAGCGACACCGCCACGTCGATCACATCCCCCTTCACGTTGCGCAGGTCCAGCACCCAGCCGCGCGGCGTGTCGTCCGCCTCACCCTTCGGCCGTGGCGTCGCTGCCTTCGGCGCCATCCATTTCAGAAAGCGCACGCTGCCGGTCGTCACGCTCGTCTGCGCCGGTGTCGCATCCGCCCACGCCCAGGCCAAGGGTTCGCCAAGCGCATTGCGCAGCTGCAGGCCGCGCAGATCGGCCGTGCCGGCCTGCACCTGCCAGGCCAGCGGCAATTCCAGCGTGTAGTACGGCCCGGCCCCTTCGAGCCGCAGCCCGGCCGAGGGCGGCAGCGCCAGCGCGTTCACCGACCCGGCCACCAGCGCAGCCAGCATCCAGCGCACCTTCATGCCACCACCTCGCCTTCCTCGGGGGCCGCAGCCCGCCGCGGCGGCACCGGTGCGAAATACCCCACCACCAGCAACAGAACGCCGACGACGATGAACGACACGATGCGGTACAGCCCGCCACGATCGGCCAGCTCGACGAAGAAGAGCTTCAGCACCACCACGCCCAGCAGCGCCGCGCCGACGATCCACACCGTGCGGTGCACGCGCCGGTGGCCGAGCAGCATCAGCCCGACGCCGACCAGCGACCACGCCACCGACAGCGTCGCCTGCGCCAGCGTCGAATCGAACAAGGCCTGCTCTTCCCACGGCACGCCGGCCGCGTGGTGCACCAGGCGCAGCACCATGCCGGTGTAGAGCGCAAAGGCGCTCAGTCCGAACACGCCCCACGCCGCCTCGCGCGGCACCTGCGCACGCACCGGCTCCGGCAGCGCCCGCCACCACAGCGCCAGCACCAGCAAGGCCAGCAGCAGCCCGACCTCCAGCGGATTGAGCAGCGGCACGAAGGGCAGCGGCGCCGCCGACCCCGGGTGCGCATTGGCGAGCCAGCCCCACAGCAGCAGGCCGATCGCCAGTGGCGCGGCCCCCACCACCAGGTAGGCCTCGTGGAACGCCGCCAGCGGCCAGCGGCGCAGCACGGCCGGCCGCGTCATCGCGAACAGCACCAGCGCCACCGGCGGCACCCAGCCCAGCACGCGCCAGGCCGAGCCGGGCTCGCCGGCATCGCCCAGCCACAGCGCGCACTCGCGGCCGGCCAGCGCGACGAACAGCCACAGGCCGAGCACGTGCACCGCCTGCAAGGCGCGCCACGGCAGCCACGTCACCTGGCGCCGTGCCAGCAGCAAATGCCACAGCAAGGCCACCGGCCACGCGATCCAGCCGAGGTGCGCCGAGGGCGCCGCGCCGTCGGCCGCGGCAGAACCGATCGCGATCACCGCCAGCGACGGCAGCGTGAACGCCGTCGCCTGGCCCATCACGCGCCAATCGCGCCACTGCGCCACCAGGGCGGCCAGCACCGAGCTCGCGGCCACGCAGCCCACCAGCGCCGCCGGCCAGCCGTCCATCGCCTGCTGGCGCTGCAGCAGGTGCAGCACCTCGGGCACCAGCATCAGGACCCACCAGGCGAGCGCCCACAGCACGATGCCCCACTGCACCACGGCATGGCGCGACCAGGCCAGCGCCGCCGCCGACGCGGGGCGCGCGGCGCGCTGCAGCGCATCGCCGGCCAGCAGCCCGGCCAGGCCCAGGCCCAGCGGCAGCCAGAAGCGCAGTCCGAAGGCCTGCAGCGGGTCGAACAGGTCCGGCCCGAAGACCAGCGTCGCGACGGCCGCTGCCAGCTGCAGTGCCAGCCAGCCCAGCACCAGCGCCGGGTGGGCGATGCGCAGGCCGAGCGCCAGCGCGCCGACGCCCAGCCACGGCCACACCAGCGCCGCCTGCTCCGCCGGCAACACGCACAACAGGCCGAGTGCCACCACGGCCAGCCCGGCCAGCAGCGCCGCGCCGCCGGCCAGCGACCAGCGCGGCACACCCTCGCGCTCGTCCATCGCCTTCAGCTGGACGCGCAGCTCGAACCAGGCCGTCAGCAGCAGGCTGAGGCCCACCGCCAGCGCGGCCACCAGGCCGGGCCAGCCGTCACGCGGCGCGCCGTCCTGGTCCAGGTGCAGCGAGCCGGCCAGCCCTGCCAGCGCCACCAGGTGCAGCCCCGCCGCGCAGCCCGCCAGCACGCGCAGCGCGAAACGCTGGCCGGCCGCAGCCAGCGCCGCGCCCAGCAGCCCGACCACCACGCCGGCCCACAGGGGCAGCAGCACGGTCCATGCGATCAGCGCCATCGACACGACGGCCAGCCACGGCAGCGCCACGTCGTTCCAGCGCTCCCAGCCGGCACGCTGCGCCGCCGGGTGGCGGTGGTGCACGCGCCACATCGCCAGCACGCTGCCGAGCAGCAGCAGCAGGCCCATCAGCGAACCCGTCAGCAGCGGCGTGCCGGGGTGCAGGTCGATGTCGAGCGAGGTTGCGAGACGCACCGCGGCACCGGCCAGCACGGCCAGCGCAAAGGCGCGCGTGTACTTGCGGTGCTGGCGCACGCCGAGCCAGAACATGCCCGCCGCCTCGACCGCCCAGGTGGCCCCGGTCCACGCGCCTTCCAGTGCCAGCGGGATCGCCAGCGTCGCGAAGATCGCGCCGACGATCACATAGGCCTCGCCCAGCAGCGCATAGCGGATGCGTGCACTGCGCAGCAATGCGCCGCCGATCACGAGGTAGAAGAACGCGAACCCGAGCGCCGACCATGCCGGGCCCCATTCGCTGTCCTTCACCATCAGGTACTGCAGGCTGAAAGCGGCCAGCGGCACGCCGAACACCAGCGCGCTGTCGACGCGCCCCACCTGCTGCAGCGCCTGCGCCGCGCGCCGCGACAGGCTGTCGGTCGCCGGCGGATCGTCGCCCAGCGCCAGCGCGCGCCGTGCGAACAGCACGCCGATGGCGGTGAACAACACGAAGAAGAGCAGCAGGAAGGCCTGGCTCTCGGGATACAACGCATCGGTGTAGTGCGCCTTCGCCCAGGCACCGGCCAGCGTGAACGTGCCGACGAAGCCGACCAGGTTCAGCGGCCGCCAGGCCTTGTGCCAGGCCATCAGGAAGATGCCGACGTCCAGCACCGCCAGGTAGCTGAACAGCGCCACGTGGTTGCCGCCGCCGGTCGACACCAGCACCGGTGCCAGGAAGCCCTCGGCCACCGACACGTAGGCCAGCCACGGCGCGTTCTGCAGCACCGCGAGCGCGGCCCCCAGCAGCGCCACCACGGCCATCACGCCGAAGGCCGCGGCCGGCGGCAGCAACGCGCTCAGCCGCAGCGCCGCGAGCGCCGTCAGGTAGAACACGCCGATGCCCGCGCCCTGCAGGATCAGCCCGTAGCCCTGCCCACCGGCCGCGTCGCGGCGCCCACGCAGGCGCCAGCCCAGCACCAGCAGCACCACGCCGACCAGGGCGACGCCGGCATAGCGCACCTCGATCGGCAGCGTCGCGCGCTCGGCCACGTAGCGCAGCAGGAACGCGAGCCCGAGGAACAGGATCAGCACGCCGACCTTGACGATCGTGTTGCCGCCGAAGAGCCAGCGCGCGACGAACGGCGGCAGGCGGTCGCGCAGCGGCACGGGCGGCGCGGGCGGCACAGGCGGTACAGGCGGCGGTGGCGGGTTGGCGCGCGAGGGCTCGGTCCACGTGGACGGCTCGGGCTCGCCGGTGGACTCCTCCACGACGGCCTCGCGCACGGGCTGCGCCACGGGCACCGGCTGCGGCACGGGTTCGAACTCGAACACGGCCAAGGCCGGGGCGACAGGCGGCACGAGCGGCAACGGCTCGGGAATCACCTCTTGCGCCGCCGCGGCGCCCGACAGCTGCGCCACCTGCAGCTTCAAGGCCGCGAGTTCGCGTTCCAGCGCGGCGACACGTTGCGCAAGCTCCGGCGGCGCGGCGGGTGCCTCATCGGGCAGGTCCGGCAGCATGTCCGGCATCGGCGGCGTCGACGCCGGCGTGCTCCTGGACGAGCGGATGATGGACATCACCACCGGCGTGATGATCAGCAGCACCAGGCCACCGGCCGGCCCGCCCAGGGCCAAGCCCACCAGGCCGCCCAGCACCGCATACACGAAGATCATCGGCCCTCCGCCATCGCGTTCGTGACCGATTATGACCACCGCCCGTGCGGCGGCCTCACCCCCTTCCGGGCGGGGTCAGGAAGGCCATCAGCTGCCGCTCGGCCACCGACCAGCCGCGCTGGCGCCGCATCGACGCGAGACCTTCGCTGGCCGCACGCAGCTGCGCCTGCGTCGCCTCGAGCACGCGCGGGTGCACATACGACTTGCGGCACACCGCCACCGTGTTGCCCAAGCGCTTCGCGACGTCGGTGAGCACGTCGTTCAGCTCGCGCCGCGTGAAGGCGTCGCCATCGCCGCGCGCGCCCGGCAATTCGCCCAGCAGCGCCAGCGCATGCACGCTCGCATGCCAGGTGCGGAAGTTCTTCGCGGTGAACTCGGCCCCGCTCGCATCGCGCAAGTAGTCGTTGACGTCGTCGCTCGCGATGCCGTGCAGTTGCCCGTCCTCGCCGGTGTACTGGAACAGCGCCTGCCCCGGCATCGCCTGGCAGCGCCGCACGATGCGCGCGACGCGCGGGTCCTCGAGCGCGACGCGGTGCTGCACGCCGCTCTTGCCGCGGAACTGCAGCGTGATCTCGCGCCCCTTCACGAGCGCGTGCCGGTTGCGCAGCGTCGTCAGGCCGAACGAGCCGTTGCTGCGCGCGTACTCGTCGTTGCCGATGCGCACGAGGGTGGTGTCGAGCAGGCGCACCACGGTGGCCAGCACGGTGTCGCGGCCGGGCCGTGCCTCGGCCGCCTTCAGGTCGCGCAGCACGCGCGCGCGGATGCGCGGCAGCGCCTCGCCGAACTCCAGCATGCGGTCGAACTTGTCGGCATCGCGTGCGCGCCGCCAGTCGGCGTGGTAGCGGTACTGCTTGCGCCCGCGTGCATCGCGGCCGGTGGCCTGGATGTGGCCGCGCGGCGAACTGCAGATCCACACCTGCGTGTAGGCCGGCGGGATCGCGAGGCGGCGGATGCGCTCCAGCTCGCCGCGCTCGCGCAGCGGCCGGCCATCGGGGCCGATGTAGCTGAAGCCCTTGCCGCGCCGGGCGCGGCGGATGCCGGGCGCGCCGTCGCTGACGTACTGCAGGCGCTCGGGCGCGGGCACGCCGGCCCCGCTCAGAAGCGGTAGAGCACGCCCAGCGACGTCAGGTCCACGTCCTGCCGGCCACCGACGAAGCGGAACTGCTGGCGCTCCCATTCGAGCACCAGGCTCCAGTTGCGGTTGAAGTCGATGCCCGCGCCGACGCCGCCGGTGGCACCGAAGCCCTTGTCGTCGCCGGTCGGCACGAGCTGCCCGAGCCCGGCACTGACGTCGGTGCGGCCGTAGGTGGCGCCCAGCTTGCCGTAGACGTGGAACATGTCGCCCAGCGGCAACCGGCCCACCAGGCTCAGGTTGACGCCGCGCGCCTTCGACGTGCCGCCGGCCCGATCGGCATGGCGCATGTCGACGTAGCCGAGTTCGAGGCCGAGCCACGGGTTGATCGCGGCGCCGGCATAGACCTTCCACGCGCCGTTCGCGTCGTCGCACGACGCAGCGATGCCGCACTCGGTGTTGTACTCGGCACGGCCGCCATGCAGCCCCACGTAGCCGTGGTCCTGGGATTGCGCCAGCGCGAGCGGCGCGGCCAGCGCCGCCAGGCCGAGGGTCGCCAGCGTGCGCAGAGTTGTCGGCATGCTTGTCTCCTTGTTGTTTTGTCGGGCAAAAACGACCGGGTGAAAGTTGCGATGTGGCGGTAAGAACATCGGCAGCATTTACCCGGTCGCGGTTCGATCAGGACGAGCTCTTCGCGCGTTCGCGATCGCGCAGCATCTTGATCTGGTCGTGGTTGCGCTGCACGCCGAGCTGCATGCGCGCGACGACTGCCTTCACCGGTTCCGGCAGGTCGTCGTCGCGCAGCGCGGCGCGGTAGCGCGCCAGCGCCGCGTCCTCGCCGCGCTCGCATTCATCGAGCATCGCCTGGTCGGTGTAGCCCACCAGCGAGCCGCGCACCGCGACCCAGCCGCGGTGCAGCGAACCCGAGGTCGTGCCGTCGTCGTCCGGCTCGCCGCCGTACTGCGCGACCAGCGGGGCCAGTTCCTCGGCGGCACGCCGGCATTCCTCGGAGCGCTGCGTGAACAGCTGGCGCAACTCTTCGGACTGCACGTGCCTGGCACAGGCGAGGAAACCGAACTCGCCATCCTTCGAAGTCGCGATCAGGTCGTTCAAGGTGTCGACGATGTCTTCGTGGCTCATGGTGCTGTCCTTTCATCCATTGAAGGCCGCGAGGCCCGGTGCCAGGGCTTCGGCACTTGGCGTGCCCGCGGCCCCGGCGCGCAATCCTTGCGGCAAGAGCGAGGCCCCGGCCGGCGCGGCTTGCCGGTTCGCGCCCGTGGCACATGTGTTGCAGAGAGATGACTGTTTTTCCAGGGTGCGCGGCATCGTCCTACGGCGGGCCTCGCACCGGGCACAAGTCAACAGGAGACTGGCGATGAACGCACCGATCCTTCGCACCGACACCCGGCAGGTCCAGGGCCTCACGCCCCGCCTGCAGCGGGCGGTGCGGCTGCTGCAACTGTCGTCGCAGGATTTCGTGCAGGAGATCCGCGACAGCATGGTCACCAACCCGTTCCTCGAGCTCGACGAGGCCGGCCCCGAGGCCACCGCCCCGGCGACGCAGGATGCGGCGCTGGCCGACGCGGTGCCGATCGCCGAGCTGAACGCGCTCGGCCCGGCCACCGAGGTCGCGGTGGAAATCCTGCCGCCCGCCGAGGCCGACATGGCCTTCGAGCGCGACAGCTGGCAGGCCGCACCGGGCAGCAGCAGCGGCTCGGGCGATTCCGACATCAGCGCGATGGAACTGGTGGCCGCCGACGTCGACCTGCGCCAGCACCTGCGCTCGCAGATCAACGTGCTGCCGCTGAGCGAACGCGACCATGCCCTCGCCTGCACCATCATCGAGTCGCTGGACGACGACGGCTACCTGCGCACCGGCCTGCCCGAGCTGGGCCGGCTGGCCGGCCTGTCGCCGGCGGTCGACGCGAGCGAGATGTCGACCGCGCTGAAGCTGGTGCAGTCGCTCGAGCCCACCGGGGTCGCGGCGCGCAGCGTGTCCGAATGCCTGCTGCTGCAGATGTCCGAGATCGAGGACGAGGACGAGCGCGCGCTGGCCGGCTGCATCGTGTCGCAGCACCTGGAGCAGCTCGCGCAGCGCGACATCGCCGGCATGGCCCGCGCACTGGGCGCCGACGCGGCCGCGGTGTCGGCGGCGTGCGAGCGCATCCGCCACCTCGACCCGCGCCCGGGCTGGCGCTTCGGTGCCGACGACCTGAACTACGTGACGCCCGACGTGATCGTCAAGAAGGTGCGCGGCACCTGGGCCGCGGCGCTGAACCATGCGGTGATCCCGCGCGTGAAGCTGAACCAGATGTACGCCAGCCTGTTCCAGCAGCACCGCAGCGGCCACCATGGCGAGATGGCCGCCCACCTGCAGGATGCGCGCTGGACGGTGCGCAACGTGCAGCAGCGCTTCTCGACCATCCTGTCGGTGGCGCAGGCGATCCTGAAGCGCCAGCACCGCTTCCTCGACGTCGGCCCGCTCGCGATGAAGCCGCTCGGGCTGCGCGAGATCGCCGACGAGGTCGGCATCCACGAATCGACGGTGTGCCGCGTCACCAACAACAAGTACATGGCGACGCCGGTCGGCGTGTTCGAGCTGAAGTACTTCTTCTCGCGCGGCATGAACACCGCCAGCGGCGGCAGCACCTCGCCGACCGCGGTGCGCGGCGTGATCCAGGGGCTGATCGAGGCCGAGGACCCGAAGAAGCCGCTGTCCGATGCCCAGATCGCCCGGCTGCTGCTGCGCCAGGGCCTGACGGTGGCGCGGCGCACGGTCACGAAGTACCGGCAGTTGCTGAAAGTGGAACCGGTGGAACGGCGCCGTCGCCTCGCTTGAGGATGCCGGGCACGACACTTGCCAGAGACAATCCGCGGACCGCCGGCGGGAGACCGGCCGGTCCGTCCGACAGACCCCTCTGCCCGTGCGCCTGACGGGCACCCGAAAGTTGACATGCAGGATCGCGCCACCACGCTGAACGCCATCGGATCCACGCTGTTCGACCGCCTGCCGCAGCCCGCGCTCGCGGTCGATGCCGACGGACACGTGCTGGCCGTCAACCGCGCTGCGCAGGCGTTGGCCCGGGGAGGCGACGTTCCGTCCGACCTGACACGATTTGCACCATCGCTGGCGCTGGGCCGTGCGCTCGCCGCCGGCGAGGAATGGTCGGGCGAAGTGCAGGTCGGCTCGGGCGACGGCGTGCGGCTGTTCGACGGCCAGTTGCTGAGGGTGTCCGAGGCCAGCCCGCACTACCTCTTCCTGCTGCAACCGTCGCCGGTGCGCGGGCGCGACGGCGAGCGCGACTTCCGCAGCATGGCCGACGCGGCGCCGGTGATGGTCTGGATGGCCGGCCCCGACCGCTGGTGCGAATGGGTCAACAAGCCCTGGCTCGAATTCACGGGCACCACGCTCGAGGAGGAACGCGGCAACGGCTGGACCCAGGTCGTGCACCCGGAGGACCTGGAACGCTGCATGGGCATCTACTCGACCAGCTTCCATGCGCGCCAGCCCTTCGTGATGGACTACCGGCTGCGCCGCCGCGACGGCAGCTACCGCTGGGTGCTCGACAACGGCGTCGCGCACCACAGCGGCGACGGGCGCTTCCTCGGCTACATCGGCAGCTGCGTCGACATCCACGAGCGCAAGGAACTCGAAGAGCGCCTGGCCGAGCGCACGCAGGCGATGCGCCTGGCCGACCGGCGCCAGGGCGAGTTCCTCGCGCTACTGTCGCACGAGCTGCGCAACCCGCTGGCGCCGATCGCGAACGCGGCGAGCGTGCTGCGCACGATGGAAGCCGACAACCCGACGCTGGGCCGCCTGCGCGAGATCGTCGAGCGCCAGGTGGCGCGGCTGCGCCGGCTGATCGACGACCTGGTCGACGTGACGCGGGTCGCGCAGGGCCAGATCACGCTGATCAAGGAGCCGGTGGCGGTGGACACCGTGGTGCGCACCGCGCTCGAGGGCTTGCGGACCAAGCTGAGCGCGGCCGGCCACACGCTCAAGACCGAGTTCCCGAAGGACTCGCCCTACGTCGACGGCGATGCGCTGCGCCTGGCGCAGGCGGTGTCGGCGATCGTCTACAACGCGTCGATCTTCTCGCGCGACCCGGGCGAGATCACGGTGTCGGTGCAGGCGCGGGCCGGCAGCGTGCTGGTGCGCGTGAAAGACCGCGGCCAGGGCATCGCGGCCGATTTCCTGCCGCACGTGTTCGAGCTGTTCGCGCGCCACGACACCGGCACGGCATCGCGCCGGCCGGGGCTGGGCGTCGGGCTGACGCTCGCGCGGCGCATCGCGATGCTGCACGGTGGCGACATCGAGGCCGCAAGCGCCGGGCCCGGCCAGGGTGCCGAGTTCGTGATCAGCCTGCCGCAGGTGGCGGCGCCGGCAGGCACGTCAGCGTCGTCACGGCACAAGCCGGCCCCGGCGGCGCTGCCGGCCGAGACCTACCGCGTGCTGGTGATCGAATCCGACCCCGAGGCGCGCGACGTGCTGCGCATGCAGATGGAGCTGTGGGGCCACGAGGTGCAGACGGCACCGACGGCCGAGGCCGGGTTGCGCGTGGCACGCGGGCAGCGCCCGCAGATCGTGCTGTGCGACATCAGCCAGGCGGACTTCGACGCCGCGCTGCTGATCGAGCCGATGCGCAACAGCCTGGCGGGAATGCCGGTGTTCTTTGCCGCGCTGAGTTCGCGCGGCCGGCAGGACGACGAGGCACGCGCGCTGGAGTCGGGCTTCGATGCCTACCTGGTCAAGCCGTTGCGGCCTGAAAATCTCGGCCGCCTGATTCACGCCTTCGCGACACGAACCGCGTGAAATGACGCCCCCTACGAAGAGGCCCAGCTGCGGTCCTCGGCCAGGTTGTCGGGCCGCGTGTCGAGTGCGCCCTCGCCGCCCGCCGCACCCGCCGCCTGGTATTCCTTCAGGCGGTTGTACAGCGTCTTCAGGCTGATCCCGAGCGTCGCGGCCGTCTTCTCCTTGTGCCGCCCCAGGTGCTCCAGCGTCGCGAGCGTGACCTGGCGCTCGATCTCCGCCAGCGGCGTGCCGACCCACACGGTGAGCGACGGCGCGCCGCCCTCGCCCACCGGCTGCACGACCGCGGCCGACGGCGCTGCGCCCGACGCTTCGTCGTCGGGCGATTGCGGCAGGCATTCGTCCTCGATGGTGTTCTCCAGCGCCATCACGTAGGCCCGGTACACCACGTTGCGCAGCTCGCGCACATTGCCCGGCCACTCGTAGCGCGCCAGGCGCTGCATCGCCTGTGCCGAGAAGCGCTTCGGCGTGCCTTCGCGCTGTGAGATCTGCTCGACGAAATGCGTGGCCAGCAGCGGCACGTCCTCGGCGCGCTGGCGCAGTGCCGGCAGGTGGACCGGGAACACGTTGAGCCGGTACAGCAGGTCCTCGCGCAGCTTGCCGCTGGCCACCGCCTGCAGCGGGCTGCGGTTGGTGGCGGCGATCATGCGCACGTCGGTCTCCAGCTGCTGCGTCGAGCCCACGCGCATGAAGGTGCCGGTCTCCAGCACGCGCAGCAGCTTGACCTGCAGGTCCAGCGGCATCTCGGTGATCTCGTCGAGGAACAGCGTGCCGCCGCTTGCCCGTTCGAAGAAGCCCTGGTGCTGCCGGTCGGCGCCGGTGAAGCTGCCCTTCTCGTGGCCGAAGATCTCGCTCTCGATCAGGTGTGGCGAGATCGCGCCGCAGTTGACGGCCAGGAACGGCTTGCTGCGCCGGCGGCTCAGGTCGTGCACGGTGCGTGCAACCACCTCCTTGCCGGTGCCGCTCTCGCCGGTGATGAACACCGTGACGGCCGTGCCGGCCACGCGCGCCACCTGTTCGTAGACGCGGCGCATCGGCGCCGAACGCCCCCACAGCTGGCCGAAGTGGCCCTCGCTCTCGAGCGTGGCCAGCAGGTCCGACGACTCGGCCTTCAGCACCGAGGGCTTGGTCACGCGCGACAGCACGCCCTTGAGCTGCTTCAGGCTCATCGGCTTGACCAGGTAGTCGGCCGCGCCCAGCCGCAGTGCCTGGATCGAGGTGTCCAGGCTCGCCTGGCCGGTCATCAGCACCACGTCGGTGTTCGACATGCCCTTGGCCTCGTTCAGCAATTCCATCCCGTTCCCGTCAGGGAGCATCAAATCCAGCAGCACGATGTCGGGTTCCTGCAGCGCCAGCTGCCGGCGCGCATCGCGCAGCGAACCCGCCGTGGCCACCGTGAAGCCCTCGCTCGCGATCAGCATCGCCATCGTTTCGGCCGAATCCGGCTCGTCATCCACCACCAGGGCGTGCGGCATCACAGAACTCCTCTCGCGAACCCGAAGGCCCGCAGCAAGCGGCCCGGACGCGCCGGGGCCACGCTGGCCTGCCGGGCATCTCGATTGCCTGACAGGTTCATCCACCACTGCACCGCTGACCATGCGCCGGTCCTCATCCAAGCATTCCTCTCGAAACACCCACCGCAGCGACTACTGCTGCGCCGGGTCCGTGGACGACCTGGCGCAAGCCCGTGTGAAAGCCATGCCCCTGCGCCGGGTTAGCCAGAACCATGCCGCCCTCGTGCAGCAGAACACGGAAATGTTGCAGCTCTTCGTGTGGCCTGCGATCGTTACTGCTGTTCACCGTGTCGATTCCTTGTCGTCTTGCAATTCGAGCCCCAACCCGCGCAGGGCCTTGACGGCAGCCGCCAACCCCTGGCGCGCGCCGGCGTATTCCTTCCACGGAGCGTCGCCCACGGCGATACGCCGGGCGATGGTCTGCACGGTCCAGTGCGCACCACTTTGCAGCTCGTCGAGTTCGTCCCACGAGACCGGCACCGACACGCCGAGGCCGGCGCGCGCCCGTGCCGACCAGGCGGCCACCGTGGTCGCACCGAAGCCGTTGCGGAGGTAGTCGATGAAGATGCGGCCGACGCGGTTGTCGGGCCCGCTCTTCGCGACGAAGCGTTGGGGAATGACTTTCGCCAAGTGCGTCACGATAGCGTGCGATATCGACTTCACCTGATCGCAGTCGTAACGAGGCGTCAGGGGCACGACCACGTGCAGGCCCTTGCCGCCGCTGGTTTTCAGGAAGCCTTCGAGCTTCAGTTCGGCGAGGAAGTTCTTCAGCAGCCGCGCCGCCTCCTGCACCTGGACCCAGGCCACGCCTTGTCCCGGGTCGAGGTCGAAGACCATGCGGTCCGGCCGGCGGATGTGGCGCACCGTCGTGTTCCAGCTGTGTAACTCGACCACGTTCATCTGCGCGCACGACAGCAGCGCCTTGCGAGTTGTCACAGACAGCAGCGCTTCGTGGTCGGGATCGAGGGCCCGGTCCAACAGTTTCAGGCCGGGAATGCTCGTCGCCTGCGCGTGCTTCTGGAAGAACTGGCCGCCGTTCACGCCCGCCGGCGCGCGCAGCAGCGCCACCGGGCGATCCGACAGGTGCGGCAGCAGCAGCCCGGCGACGCTGTCGTAGTAGGCGACCAGTTCGCCCTTGGTGACGCCGCTGCGCTTGTCGACCACGCGTTCGGGATGCGTCACGCGGACACCCGGCACGGCGACCGCGGTCGCTGCCTTCGCGGCCCGCTCGATGCCGATCGCGCGCGGCGGCTTGTCGTCGCGCAGGCCATGGAATACCGCGTGCCGCACGCGGCGGTCGGAGGTCCATTGGGCGAACGACACCTCGCCCATCAGCGAGGGCTTGATCCAGTGCGGCACCGCGCGGCGCGTCGTGCCGACCTTGGCCGGCGCGTCGGCGAACGGGCTGCGCTCGACCTTCAGCGGGCGCAGCCGCTGCTGCAATTCACGCAGCGAGGCCTCGGTGAAGCCGGAGCCGACGTTGCCGGCATAGCGCAGCGCGCCGGACGCGTCGTGCACGCCCAGCAGCAGCGCGCCCAGGCCCTGGCGCGCGCCCTGCGGGTCGGTGTAGCCGCCGATCACGAACTCCTGCCGCAGCAGCGTCTTGAGCTTGATCCAGTCGGTGTTGCGGCCGGACACGTAGGGGGCGTCCTGGCGCTTGCCGATCAGCCCTTCGAGCCCGGCTTCGCGGGCCGACGCCAACAGCACCGCCGGGTCGGCGCCGGTCGCGGCGCTGAAGGCCTCGCTGAAGCCCAGGCACTCGTCGCGCACGCTGTCGAACAGGCGCGCCAGCCGCTCGCGCCGCTGCAGCAACGGCCATTCGCGCAGGTCGCGACCATCGAGGAAAGGCACGTCGAACAGCTGGTAGCGGATGCTGGCGGTCTGGTGCTGGTCGAATGCGTTCTGCAGCGCCTGGAAGTCGGGCACGTGGCCGCGCATCACGACGATCTCGCCGTCGACCCAGCCCGATGGCCAGCCGGCATCGCGGATCGCCCGCACCAGGTGCGGCACCCTGCCCGACCAGTCATGGCCGTTGCGGGTGAAGCACTGCACCCGGCCGCCGTCGATGCGCGTCAGCAGGCGGTAGCCGTCGAACTTCATCTCGTAGAGCCAGTCGTCGCCTTCCGGGATCGCGTCGACCAGCGTCGCCAGCTGCGGCGCGAGCTGCGTGGGCAGGGCCGCCCGATCGCGCCGGTGGGTTCGCAGTCCGATGGGGGAAGCAGATGCAGTGGCGGCCATGGAAGGTACTCCTCAGCCGGCGATGTGGGGCACGGGGCGCCGAGCGCTCAGCCAAGCGCGAAGCAGCGCAGGTGCAGGTCGGCGCGCTGACCCGTGCGGGCCAGTTGCCGGGCGCACGCCCGCAAGGCCTGCGCCACCGCAGCCACCAGCTTCGACGACGGCTTGACCGCCTTGCCCTCGCGCAGCAGGCTGTCGACGAGGAAACCGTCCTCGTCGATCATTTCGGCCAGCAGGCACTCCTGCTCGTCGAACAGCACCGCACGCGGCGAGTCCTTCGAGCCGAAGAGCAGCAGGTACTTGGCGCAATTGTTCCTGTTCATTCCGTTGATCCATTGGCGAGACATCTGGTGGCGGATGCTCCCTCGACTGGTGCATCGCAGCCAGTCGCCAGCAACCGATTCGAACGTCGGAAATCGCCTACGTCGGTCCTACACGGTGTCACGGCGTGACAAGGACGGCCACGCGCCTACCGCGCGTCCTCCTGTCGTCCTACAAGGCCTCGCGCAGACCGCTGGTGGGCGGGGCCGCAAGCGCCTTCTATCGTTTCCCGCACGCGCAGTTTCTGCGCGCCTTCCAGGGGAGTTCTTCATGCAAGCCCAGACCGCCCGTCCGCGCGACAGCGCGCCCGCCACCCATTCGCGCCAGGCCGGCCTGCCGATGCCGCACGACGTGCATCCGTGGAATGCGCCCGGGCACGACGTGGGGCTGGCCATCGACCGCGACCGCCAGTTCGTCCGGATGCTGCGCAGCTACCGCGAAAGCGGCGGGCTGGCGCGCGGCGACGAGGTGGTGGAGCGGTTGATCCAGTGCGGCACCCAGGGCGTGCCGACGCTCGCGCGGCAGATCGTCGAGCGCACGGTGCTGAGCTTCGAATGGCGCGGCGAGCTGTGGCTGCCGATGTTCCAGTTCAACCGCAGCGACATGCTGCCGAAGCAGGCGCCGCAGCAGGTGGCCACCGAGCTGTGGCCGGCCTTCGACGCGTGGAACATCGCGTGCTGGTTCGTGCAGCCGAACCCGTGGCTGCAGGGACGCATGCCGGTGGAGGCGATCGAGACCGACCTGGCGGAGGTGATCCAGGCGGCCCGGACCGACCGCTTCGTGGCCGCCGGGTAAGCGCTGCGGCACGGCCGACCCGGATTGGCATCCGGGCTACGAGATCTGGGGCCGGATCTCCATCGGGCCGGCGGATGCGGTGGGCACCGGTTCGCGCGGTGCCGTGACGGCAACGCCGTTGACCCGCGCCACGCTGCGGTTGCGGCCGCCGCGCTTCGCTTCGTACAAGGCCTCGTCGGCGCGCCGCAGCAGGCTGCTGACGGTATCGCCCGGCTCGGCGATCGTCACGCCCAGGCTGATCGTGATGTTGCGGTCGGGCACCCAGCGCGTCACGTCGAGCGCCGCCACCTTCTGGCGCAGCCGCTCGGCCGCCGCCAGCGCCGTCTCCAGGTCGACGCCGGGCAGCACGACGATGAACTCCTCGCCGCCCAGCCGCCCCAGCTCGACCGGCTCGCGCCCGCTGTCGCGCAGCACGCCGGCGATCGCGCGCAGGATGTCGTCGCCCACCAGGTGGCCGTGCTCGTCGTTGATCATCTTGAAGAAGTCGAGGTCGACGATCAGCAGCGCGCACGGCTGTGCGGACGACAGCAGCGCCTGCAGCTTGCCCAGCACGTGGCGCCGGTTCGGCAGGTGCGTCAGCTCGTCGGTCATCGCGAGATCCTGCATGTGGTGGCTGGTGCGGCGGTGGCGCCACACCAGTGCCGCCATCACCACCACCAGCAGCGCGGCCAGCGCGATCACGACGGCGCGCAGCGCACTGGCGCGACGCTCCTGGTCGAGCGCGCGTTCGGTCGCGGCCTTCTCGCGCTGCAGCAGCTGGTTCTCCTTGTCCTTGGCGGCGCTGTCGAACTCGACCTTCAGCGTCGCGAAGCGCTGGTCGAGCTGGCGGTGCAGCAATTCATCGGACACCGCCTTGAACTTCTGCTGCTGCTCGAAGGCGCCGCGCCAGTCGCCCTGGTCGGACAAGGTGGTCGCCAGCTCGCCATGGATCGTCGCCAGCTCGGCGCGCGAATCGGCGGTGGAGAACACCTTCAGCGCATCGTTCAGCACCGCCACCGCCTCGGCCGGCCGGCGCAGCTGGCGCATCGCGATGCCGCGCTGCAGCAGGATCTGCGCGCGCAGCCGCTCGTCTGGCGCGCGGCGGTGCAGTTCAGCCGCCTGGTCGAGCAGCGCCAGTGCACCGTTCGCATCGCCGCGCGCATTGCGCACGCTGGCCAGCCCCCGCAGCGCGTAGGCCTCGCCGCGCGGGTAGCCGATCTCGCGGCTCATCGCGAGCACGGCCTCGAAGGCGTGCTGCGCCGCGTCCCAGTCCTTCAGGTTCTCGAGCGCCCGGCCCAGGTTGTGCTGCGTCACCGCCTGCTCGCGGCGCAGGCCGGCGGCCTGCTGCGCCTTCAGCGCGGCCTCGAAGTAGTAGCGCGCCTGGGCGTGGTCGCCCATGCGGTTGTAGAGGATCGCGATCGCGTTCAGCGAGGTCAATGCCTGTTGCGGCATGCCCAGCCGTTCATACAGCTGGTTGGCCAGCCGCAGGTCGAGCAGCCCGTTGGCGAACTCGCCGCGCACGCCGCGCAGGTAGCCGCGGCGGTACAGGCCGTCGGCGCGCTGCTCGTCTTCGTGCGACTGCTCGGCCACCGCCACCGCCTGCTCGTACAAGGCCATCGCCTGCACGCTGTCGCCGGCCAGTTCGCGCAGGTCGCCTTCGCAGCCGAGCAGGCTGGAGCGCAGCCGCGGCGCCTGCGGCAGCAGCGCGCGGCCCTTCGCGAGGTGCTCCTCGGCGGCAGCGCGGTCGCGCTCGGCGTGGTAGTCGCACAGCAGCCAATGCGCCAGCACCTGGGCCTCGGGATCGGGCGTGTCGGGATGGCGGGCCAGGTCGAGCAAGGCCTGCTCGGCCAGCTTGCGGCTCTGTTCGGGATCGCTGCGCATCGCCGTGCGGCTGCGCTCGAGCGCCGCGCGCACCGGCAGGTCGGGCGCCGTCGCCTGGGCCAGCAGGGGCAGCAGCCACATCAGCAACAGCAGGCGACGCACGGTCGGGCGCAACGACGGCATAGGGCTCCGGTCCGGAAACTTCACAGGGACGAGACGGCAGCCGGGGATTGTCGCGCCACCGGCCCGCGCCTCACAGGCCCCAGACGCAAGAAAGCCCCGACGAGCGGGGCTTGCTGGCATTTTTTTGGCAGGTTTGCTTCGCAGGTTGGCGGAGTCGGAGGGATTCGAACCCTCGATGCAGGTTTTGCCCACATACTCCCTTAGCAGGGGAGCACCTTCGGCCACTCGGTCACGACTCCGGCGAAGACTGCGATTCTAGCCGCAGTTTCTGCGATTTCAGGCCGCGGCCTGCTCCAGATCGAAAGCCTTGTGCAGTGCGCGCACCGCCAGCTCCATGTACTTCTCGTCGATCACGACGCTGGTCTTGATCTCGCTGGTGGTGATCATCTGGATGTTGATGCCCTCTTCGCTCAGGCAGCCGAACATCCTGCTGGCCACGCCGACGTGCGAGCGCATGCCGATGCCCACGATGCTGACCTTGCAGATCTTGGTGTCGCCCATCACCTGCGCGGCGCCGGTCTGCGGCAGCACGACGTTCTTCAGCAGCTCCATCGTGCGCGTGTAGTCGTTGCGGTGCACGGTGAACGAGAAGTCGGTCTTGCCCTCGTGCGAGATGTTCTGGATGATCACGTCGACGTCGATGTTGGCATCGGCCACCGGGCCCAGGATCTGGAACGCGATGCCCGGCTTGTCGGGCACGCCCATCACGGTGATCTTCGCTTCGTCGCGGTTGAACGCGATGCCCGACACAACGGCTTGTTCCATTTTCTCGTCTTCCTCAAAGGTGATCAGGGTGCCCGAGCGCGCTTCCTCGGTGATGTCGATGTCCCACGGGGTGAAGCTGGACAGCACGCGCAGCGGCACGCGGTACTTGCCGGCGAATTCGACCGAGCGGATCTGCAGCACCTTGGAGCCGAGGCTGGCCATCTCGAGCATTTCCTCGAAGCTGATGGTGTGCAGCCGGCGCGCCTCGGGGACGATGCGCGGGTCGGTGGTGTAGACGCCGTCGACGTCGGTGTAGATCAGGCATTCGTCGGCCTTCATCGCGGCCGCCACGGCCACGGCCGAGGTGTCGGAGCCGCCGCGGCCGAGCGTCGTGATGTGGCCTTCGGCGTCGATGCCCTGGAAGCCGGTGATGACCACCACCTTGCCGGCTGCCAGGTCGGCGCGCACGCGGGCATCGTCGATGCTCTGGATGCGCGCCTTGGTGTACGAGCTGTCGGTCTGCACCGGCACCTGCCAGCCGGTGTAGCTGACGGCCTGCATGCCCTCGGCCTGCAGCGCGATGGCCAGCAGGCCCACCGAGACCTGCTCGCCGGTGGCCGCGATCATGTCGAGTTCGCGATCGACC
Organism: Rhizobacter sp. P2_D12; assembly: GCF_056404395.1. Lineage (NCBI taxonomy): Bacteria > Pseudomonadati > Pseudomonadota > Betaproteobacteria > Burkholderiales > Sphaerotilaceae > Rhizobacter > Rhizobacter sp. P2_D12. The sequence continues at coordinate 18,813 of NZ_JBFUEB010000092.1, forward strand.
GCGGTGGTGGGCGAGGCCGGCGCGAGTTCTTTCGCCAGGCCCAGCAGGCGGTTGGTCTCGCCGCTCATCGCCGAAGGGACGACCACCATCTGGTGGCCGGCGCGGGCCCATTTGGCAACGCGTTTCGCGACATTGCGAATGCGCTCCGTGCTGCCCATGGAGGTGCCGCCGTACTTGTGAACGATGAGTGCCATGAAAGGGTCTTGGCGAGAGTGGAAAAAGGGGTCGCGAGCCGGTCGCAACCGCGCATTTTAACCGCGTCGCCAGAGCAGCGAGACCTGGGCCTGCCCGGGCAGCCCGATGACGCGCGCGTCGAGACCGAGCCCCGGCACGAACACCAGCTGGCCACCGCTGTAGACCAGCGGACCGTCGCGTTCCCACGCGGGCACGGCGGCGGCCTGGAACTGCTTCTTCAGGCTGCGCGGCGGACGGCCGAGGCCGGCCTGGAACTGCTCGCTGCCGGCGCGCGCGCGCAGCTCGAGCGCACCGAGCCACGCGAGAGGGACGCCGTTCTCGCGCACGCGGGTCGCGACCAGTTCACCGCCCCAGCCGGGCAGCGCATGACGGCCGGCACGGCGGATCGAGAGACTGGCCTCGCGCGGCGGTGCCGACGGCAGCGCAGCGGCGGCGGCGGCCACGAAGCGCAGCGCGCCGCGGTGCGCACGCAGGTCGCCGCCTGCGGCAGGCCAGCAGCCCTGGCCAGCGAGCTCATCGACGAGGCGCAGCACCAGGCTCGCCGGTGCCGGCTGGCCGATCGCCTTGAGCCACGCCCGCAGCACGTTCACCTGGCGCGCCTCGCTCAGCGTGCGCCACGGTGTCACGTGCAGGACCGGGCCGTCGCTGACCTGCGCGAGGTCGATCGCCGCCAGTTCGTCCAGCGCCGCCGAGGCCTGCTGTGCCCAGCGCGCCGATTGCGCGAGCGCCGCCTCGGCCTGCGGGAACGCATCGACCAGCGCCGGCCACGCGGCCAGCCGCAGCCGGTTGCGCGCAAAACGCGGGTCGGCATTGCTGTCGTCGTCGACGAAGCGCAGGCGATGGCGGCGCACATAGGCCTCGATCGCTTGGCGCGGCAGGTCGAGCCAGGGCCGCGCCCAGGTCAGCCCGTCGCGCTCGACGTGCCGCGGCATGCCGGCCAGCCCGGCCACGCCGGCACCGCGCAGGGCCTGCAGCAACAGCGTCTCGGCCTGGTCGCGGCGGTGGTGGGCCAGCAGCACGAGCCCGGCCTGTTCGCCCAGCGCCATCGCGCGCAAGGCCTGGTAGCGYGCCTGGCGAGCCCAGGCCTCGACGCTGTCTCCGGGCTGCGGCGAACCTTCGGCACGGTGGCTGATGAAGCGGACCGGCAGGCCCTGGCGGGCCCAGCGCGCGCACTGCGCCTGGCCGTGCGCGAGCCACGCATCGGCGTGCGCGCTCAAGCCATGGTGGACGTGCAGGGCCAGCACCTCGACGCCCTGCCCTCGTGCCGCCTGCAGCGTGGCATGCAGCAGGGCCGTCGAGTCGCGGCCCGCGCTGTACGCCACCGCGACGCGCTGCGGCGCCACGGCGGGGTCAGTGTTCCTTGGTGTCGCTGAAGCGACCGTAGGCACGCAGGCGCTCGTAGCGGCGCTGCAGCAGTTCCTTGGGCTTCAGGTCGCTCACCTGGCGCAGCGCATCGTTGAGCGCGCGCTTCAGGAACGAGGCCATCTGCTTGGTGTCGCGGTGCGCGCCGCCGACCGGCTCGTTGACGATCTTGTCGATCAGGCCCAGGGCCTTCAGCCGGTGCGCGGTGATGCCCAGCGCCTCGGCCGCCTCGGACGCGCGCTCGGAGGTCTTCCACAGGATCGACGCGCAGCCTTCCGGCGAGATCACCGAGTACACCGAGTACTGCAGCATCAGCACCTGGTCGCCGACGCTGATGGCCAGCGCACCGCCGGAACCGCCTTCGCCGATGATGGTGGAGATGATCGGCACCTCGAGCTGCGCCATCTCGAAGATGTTGCGGCCGATGGCCTCGGACTGCCCGCGCTCCTCGGCGCCGATGCCCGGGTACGCCCCGGGCGTGTCGACCAGCGTGAACACCGGCAGGCCGAATTTCTCGGCCAGCTTCATCAGGCGCAGTGCCTTGCGGTAGCCCTCGGGGCGCGACATGCCGAAGTTGCGCGCGGCGCGCTCCTTGGTGTCGCGGCCTTTCTGGTGGCCCACCACCATGCAGGCCTGGCCGTTGAAGCGCGCGAGCCCGCCGACGATGGACTGGTCGTCCGCGAATGCGCGGTCGCCCTTCAGCTCCTGGAAGTCGGTGAAGATCTCGCCGATGTAGTCCAGCGTGTACGGGCGCTGCGGATGGCGCGCGATCTGCGTGACCTGCCACGGGGTCAGGCTGGAATAGACGTCTTTCGTGAGCTGCTGGCTCTTCTTGCCCAGCCGGTCGATCTCTTCGGAGATGTCGACGGCGGATTCGCTTTGCACGTAGCGCAGCTCTTCGATCTTGGTTTCGAGTTCGGCAATGGGTTGCTCGAATTCAAGGAAATGGCGTTTGCTCATTGATCCTGATCCTGTTCTTGTGGGAGAGGATGCCCGGGAACCTCGCGGTCGGAGGCGGTGCCTTGCGGGGCCGTCAATATGCCACGGCAAGCGGGTCGAGACTGCGCCAAATGTACCATGTGGCCACCGAGCGAAATGGCGCCCAGGCGTCGCCCACCTCGCGCGCTTCGGCCCGCGATACCGGCTCGCCGCTGAAGTAGTTCAGGCTGATGCCCTTCAGCAGCGTGGCGTCGTCCAGCGGCAGCACGTTGGGGCGCATCAGGTGGAAGATCAGGAACATCTCGGCCGTCCAGCGGCCGATGCCGCGGATCGCCACCAGCTCGTCGATGATGGCTTCGTCGTCCATCTGCTGCCATTGGCGCACGTGCACGCTGCCGGCCTCGAAGTGCTGCGCCAGGTCGACCAGGTAGTCGAGCTTGCGTGCCGACAGGCCGGCCTCGCGCATCCGGCCGGCCTCCACGCCCAGCACGGCCTGCGGCACGATGCGCGCGGCACCGCCCTCGAGCAGCGTCGACAGGCGTTCCCACACCGCCTGCGCGGCCTTCACCGACACCTGCTGTCCGACGATCGAACGGGCCAGCGTCGTGAACGCATCGCCGCGGCTTTGCAGCCGGCCTTCGCCAAATTGAGGGATCAGCTTGCGCATCACCCGGTCGCGTTTGCCGAGGTGCTTGCACGCCTCGTCCCAGTACTCGGGAGTGACGGAGCGCGCCACGGGTCAGGCCTTCATCCAGGTCGTGCCTTGTGCTGAGTCCTGGAGCACGATGCCCTCGGCGAGCAGCTCCTTGCGGATGCTGTCGGCGAGCGCGAAATCGCGCGCCGCCTTCGCGTCGGCACGCGCCTGGATGCGCGCCTGGATCGCCGCTTCGTCGAGGCCGGTGCCGGCCTGCAGGTAGCCGCGGGCGTCCTGCTGCAGCAGGCCGAGCGTCGCGGCCAGGCCCTTGAACAGCGCGGCCTGCGCCGGCGAGCGGCTCTTGTTCAGCTCGGTCGCGAGCTCGAACAGCACCGCCACCGCCTCGGGCGTGTTGAAGTCCTCGTTCATCGCGGCGTGGAAGCGCGCGGCCTGCGGCTGCGACCAGTCGACCGGCAGCTCGGGCACCTCGAGGTCGACCAGCGCGGTGTAGAGGCGGCGCAGCGCATTGCGCGCGTCGTCGAGGTTGGCGGGGCCGAAGTTCAGCGGGCTGCGGTAGTGCGTGCGCAGCATGAAGAAGCGCAGCGTCTCGCCGTCGTAGTGCTTCAGCACGTCGCGGATGGTGAAGAAGTTGCCGAGCGACTTCGACATCTTCTCGTTCTGGCCCTGCTCGTTGACGACGTTCAGGAAGCCGTTGTGCATCCACACGTTGACGAAGCGCCGGCCGCTCGCGCCCTCGCTCTGCGCGATCTCGTTCTCGTGGTGCGGGAACTGCAGGTCCATGCCGCCGCCGTGGATGTCGAAGTGCTCGCCGAGCAGCGCGCAGCTCATCGCCGAGCACTCGATGTGCCAGCCGGGGCGGCCGGAACCGAACTCGCTGGCCCATTTGGCGTCATCGGGCTCGCTCGGCTTGGCGGATTTCCACAGCACGAAGTCGAGCGGGTCTTCCTTGCCGTCGAGCACCGCGACGCGCTCGCCGGCGCGCAGCTGGTCGAGCGACTTGCCGGACAGCTTGCCGTAGCCCTCGAACTTGCGCACCGCGTAGTTCACGTCGCCGTTCGGCGAGCGGTAGGCCAGGCCCTTGCGCTCCAGCGTGGCGATCATCTCGAGCATCTGCGGCACGTACTGCGTCGCGCGCGGCTCGTGCGTGGGCGGCAGGATGCCGAGCGCGGCCACGTCCTCGTGCATCGCGGCCGTCATCTCGTCGGTGAGCTGGCGGATCGTGATGTTGCGATCGAGCGCGCGCTTGATGATCTTGTCGTCGATGTCGGTGATGTTGCGGACGTAGGTGACGTCGTAGCCCAGCGTGCGCAGCCAGCGCGACACGACGTCGAAGGCCATCATGAAGCGCGCGTGGCCGACGTGGCAGTAGTCATAGATCGTCATGCCGCATACATACATGCGCACGCGCTGGGGTTCGATCGGCGAGAACACCTCGGTCTGGCGCGACAAGGTGTTGAAGATGCTCAGGGTCATCGGCGGAGTGCTGCAGTGGAACCGCTCATAGGGCCTGGCCAGCGGGCTGAGTCCGGTGGCGCCGTGGCGCCAGCCGGTGCCGCACACCCGGGGTGTAGCGAGGGTCGAAGGGCTTGCAGCCGTGGGGCTGCTATACAATTTTCGGAGTATAGCGGCCCGCTTCCGCACCCGTGACACCGTTCGCGGCGGGCATCTGCAGCGGCTTGCCGCTCCCTCCAACGCAGCACGGCCCCCTGATGATTCGTTCACGCATCCCGCTGATCGCCCTGGCTGCCTCCACCTTGTTCGCAGCCGCCGGCGCGGCCCGGGCCGACGACTACGCCGACGTCGACAAGCTGTTCGCCGCGGGCCAGTTGGCCGAGGCCAACCAGCGGGCCGACCAGTTCCTGTCGAACAAGCCGAAGGATGCGCGCATGCGCTTCCTGAAGGGCATGGTGCTGTCCGAGCAGGGCAAGGCGAGCGAAGCGATCGCGGTGTTCACCCGGCTGACCGAAGACCATCCCGAGCTGCCCGAGCCGTACAACAACCTGGCGGTGCTCTACAGCAAGCAAGGCCAGTACGAGCAGGCGCGGCGCTCGCTCGAAGCCGCCATCCGCACCAACCCCAGCTACGCGACCGCGTACGAGAACCTGGGCGACGTCTACGCGAAGCTGGCGAGCCAGGCCTACTCGAAGGCCTTGCAGGTCGACGCCGGCAGCAGCGCCCAGGTGAGCCCGAAGCTCGCGATGGTGCGCGACCTGTTCTCGCTGATGGCGCGCAGCGGGTCGGCGGTGGCCGACGCGCCGGTGGCCACGGCACCGGCCGTGGCTGCAGCGGCCAAACCGGCAGCGGCCAAGCCCGCGCC
>NZ_JBFUEB010000093.1:0-24110 GCF_056404395.1 Rhizobacter sp. P2_D12
GGCCGCCCGCCCGCTGGTGCTGGCCGGCCAGCGCGCGCTGGCGCGCGGCGAGCATGCGCAGGTGCTGCAGACCTGGGGCGAACTGTTGACCACGCACCCGCTGGCCTTCAACCTGGTCGCGCGCGACTACGCCAGCAACGCGATCGCCGCCGGCGACGTGCCCGGCGCGCTGGAGCGGCTGCGCACGCTGTACCGCCGCGCGCCCACGATGGACCTGCTGGCCGCGATCACGCTGCTCGACCCGGCGGCCGACGCGCAGCGCGAGCGGCTGCTCGCGCACCTGCAGCACCAGCCCAGCCTGTCGGCGGCACAGGAACTGCTGCGCCTGAGCGCCGGCGACGCGCTGAGCGCCGACGAGACGCAAGGCCTGCGCGACGCCATCAACCGCGCCGCGAAGCCGCTGCAGCGCTACCGCTGCGCCGCCTGCGGCTTCGAGGCGCAGCACTATTTCTGGCAGTGCCCGGGCTGCCTGAGCTGGGACACCTACCCGCCGCAACGCCTGGAGGATCTGTGATGACCGCCGCCCTGCCGCTCGATCGACTGGCCCGTGCGCGGGTGCTCATCGTCGGCGACGCCATGCTCGACCGCTACTGGTTCGGCGCCGTCGACCGCATCTCGCCCGAGGCGCCGGTGCCGGTGGTGCGCGTGAACCGCGAGGAAGAGCGCCTGGGCGGCGCCGCCAACGTGGCGCTGAACGTCAAGACGCTGGGCGCGCAGGCCACGCTGCTGACGGTGGTGGGCAACGACGAGCCGGCCGCGAAGCTGCAGCGCCTGCTGGAGCAGCAGGGCGTGAGCACCGTGCTCGGCCGCGACCCGCAGCTCTACACCATCGTCAAGCTGCGCGTGATCGGCCGGTCGCAGCAGCTGATCCGCGTCGACTTCGAGAACCAGCCTGACCACGAGGTGCTGGCCGGCATGCTGGGTGATTACGAGCGCGAGCTGGCGCTGCACGACGCGGTGCTGTTCTCCGACTACGGCAAGGGCGGGCTGACGCACATCCCGCGCATGATCGAGCTGGCCCGCGCGGCCGGCAAGCCGGTGCTGGTCGACCCGAAGGGCAGCGACTACAGCCGCTATGCCGGCGCCACGGTGATCACGCCCAACCGCGCCGAGCTGGCGCAGGTGATCGGCACCTGGGGCAGCGAGGCCCAGCTGCAGGAGCGGGCGCAGGCGCTGCGCAAGGAGCACCGCCTGGATGCGCTGATGCTGACCCGTTCGGAAGAAGGCATGTCGCTGTTCGACGAGGTGAATGGCGTCGAGGGCCACACCCGCGTGCCGGCGCAGGCGCGCGAGGTGTTCGACGTCACCGGCGCCGGCGACACCGTGATCGCGACGCTGGCAGCGATGCTCGCCTGCGGCATGGGCCTGCGCGAGGCCATGCCGATTGCCAACCGGGCCGGCGGCATCGTGGTCGGCAAGTTCGGCACGGCCACGGTCAGCCACGAGGAGCTTTTTCCAGTGAGGACCAGCGCATGAAAGTCGTCGTCACCGGTGCGGCCGGCATGATCGGCAGCAACATCGTCCACGGGCTGAACGCGCTGGGCATCGACGACGTGATCGCCGTCGACGACCTGACCGACGGCCCGAAGTACCGCAACCTGCTGGGCGCCAGGCTCAGCGACTACTTCGACAAGAGCGAGTTCTACGCGCGCTTCGCCAACGGCGACTTCGGCAAGGTCGAGGCGGTGCTGCACCAGGGCGCGTGCTCCGACACGATGGAGCACAACGGGCGCTTCATGCTCGACACCAACTACCGCTGCAGCAAGGACCTGCTGGACGCCTGCCAGGCCCAGGGCACGCGGCTGCTGTATGCGTCGTCGGCGGCCACCTATGGCGGCAGCGACGGCTTCCGCGAGGAGCCGGCCTTCGAGCAGCCGCTGAACGTCTACGGCTACTCGAAGCTGCTGTTCGACAACGTGGTGCGGCGCATGCTGCACGGCAACCGCAGCCAGGTGGTGGGCTTCCGCTACTTCAACGTGTATGGTCCGCGCGAGCAGCACAAGGGCCGCATGGCCTCGGTGGCCTTCCACCACTTCAACCAGTTCCGCGAGACCGGCAAGGTCAAGCTGTTCGGCGAATACGGCGGCTACGCGCCGGGCGCGCAGAACCGCGACTTCATCTTCGTAGACGACGTGGTGGCGGTGAACCTGTGGTTCCTGCAACACCCGAACCAGAACGGCATCTACAACCTCGGCACCGGCCGCGCGCAGCCGTTCAACGACGTGGCCGAGGCGACGGTCAACGCGTCGCGCGCACTGAAGGGCGAGCCGCCGCTGCCGCTGTCCGAGCTGGTCGCCAAAGGACTGATCGAGTACATCGAGTTTCCGCAGGCGCTGGTCGGCAAGTACCAGTGCCACACCGAAGCTGACCTTGCGCGACTGCGAGCGACAGGTTGTGACCATGTATTCACCGACGTCGCCGGCGGCGTGAAGCGCTACGTCGACTGGCTCGCGAAGACGGGCTGAAACAGGGACATCTGTACGGGTCTTGGGCCGTCAACGCCCGCGGGTGACCTCTCGTTAGGCCGCCGGATTGCAAACCGCAATCCGTCAACCCCAGGAGAGGATCACCATGTTCAAGAAGACTTTCATCGCCGCATTGCTCGCACTGCTCAGCGCCGTCGCCATCGCGGCCGGCGTCGACATCAACAAGGCCAACCAGGCCGAGTTGGAATCGGTCAAGGGCATCGGGCCGGCCATGGCCACCCGCATGCTCAACGAACGGAAGAAGGGCGAGTTCAAGGATTGGACCGACCTGATGGGTCGCGTCAAGGGCGTCAAGGACCACCAGGCCGCGAAGCTGTCGGAAGCCGGCCTGACGATCAACGGCGGGGCCTACAAGGCCTCGGACGCCAAGCCGCAGCCGAAGAAGTAAGGATGTTCGCAACGCCCCGCCCTGCGGGGCGTTGTCACGTCTGCGCGGCCTTCCAGCCGAAGAAGTTCGCGACCTCCTCGCGCCGCTTCAGCGTGTCGGCCACGCCCAGCGCCACCAGCTCGCGCGTGTACGGCGCCTCGAACAGCAGGTAGCTTGCCAATGCCGCGCCGCGCGTGTCGGCGCCGCGTCCCGACACCCCCACGCCGCGCAGCAAGGCGCGCACCGGCGCCGGCAGGCTGGCCAGGTGCTTGGCGGCCAGGTCGTCCAGGCGCTCGCTCGGCGCGATCACCAGCACGTCGATCGGCCGCAGGCTGGTGCGCGCCAGCGCCTCGGGCGGCAGCAGCGCCAGCGTGTTGTTGACGCGTTGCAGGCGCTCCACGTCCACCGCCAGCGCATCCAGGAAGATGTTCGACAGTGCATGCCCCGCGATCTGCGCGATGTTCGGGTAATCGCTGCTGACCTGGCGCCGCCCCGGCGGCTCGTGCATGCGGCCGGCACCGACCACCAGGATGCGGCTTGCGCCCAGGTGCACCGCCGGCGAGATCGGCGCCGACTGGCGCATCGAGCCATCCCCGAAGTACTCGACCATGCCGTCGAAGTTCAACGGCACCGCCGGGAACACGAACGGGATCGCGGCCGAGGCCAGCAGGTGCGGCACCGTGATCGCATCGCGCACCGCGACGCGCTGCGAGCGCGTCCACGGCACGATGTCCTGCACCGAGTCGTAGAAGGTCACGTGCGTGCCCGAGCTGTAGCTCGACGCGGTGACCGCCAGCGCCTGCAGGTGGCCGGCCTTCATCAGCTCGCGCAGCCGCCCCACCGACACCATCTGCTTGAGCAGCGCCTCCAGCGGCGAGTTGTCGAGCAGCGAGCGCGGCCGCGCGCGGCGCCAGCGGGCAATGACCCAGCCGATCGACATCATCGTCAGCCAGCGCGCACCGGAGCGGATCACRCCGATCGAGTCCGAGCGGTAGACCTGCTCGGCGCGGAAGTTCTCCCACACCGACACCAGCGCTGCGACCGCCTTGTCGAAGTCGTCGCAATGGCTGGCCAGTGCGACCGCATTGATCGCACCGGCCGAGGTGCCGGTGATGACGGGAAACGGGTTGCGACGGTCGTCGGGAGCGAACTCGCGGCGGATCTGCGCGAGGGCCTTCAGGACGCCCACCTGGTAGGCGGCGCGGGCCCCGCCTCCGGTGAGGATCAGGCCCGTGGTCGGTGGTGGCGGCATGGGGCCCGAGTGTAGACACCCCGGGCCCGCGGACCGATCCGGTTCAGCCCGGATCAATCGTGCTTGTCATGCTTGTCATGCTTGTCATGCCCGCGGCCATGGCCGCGGCCGCGGTCGTCGCGACGGTCATTGTCATGCTCGTGCTCGCGGCGCCAGTGCTCCTGGTACCAGTCCTCGCGCACGAAGTACACCGGCTGGCCACAGGCGGCGTACTGGCCGCAATAACGCTTCCAGTTCTTCTGGTGTCCGGGCGGCACGCGCAGGTAGATCGGGCGGCGCTCGACGACGACCGTCGGCGGCTGCTGGATGATGATCGGCTGCGGGTTGTAGACCACCGGCGGCGGTGCATTGCCGATGTCGATGCGGCCATAGACGCCGGGCTGGCTGACGCTGACCGACACACCCACGTCGGTGGCAAAGGACGAGGCACTGGCGACAGCCAGTGCGATCAGGGCGAGTGCTTGCTTCATATACGACCTCCTGCGTGTTGACGCAGAGCTGATGATGCTCTTAGAACGTTGCTGGAGCGTGCAGTGCCGACAGGGAATGTGCCAACTCGTGACTAGTGGTAAGTACCCCCCGTGAACACTACTCGTAGACGACCCCTGCCCGGCCATGCGCGCTTTCGACCCAGCGCGCCAGCGCCGCGTCGCTCGGGAAGAAGCGGCCGTCCTCGCCCAGGTCGAGTTCGCCGACCGCGCTGTCGCGCTTGACGACCAGCCGCACCGCCAGCCCCTGCGTGGTCGTGCCCTGCTCGGTCTGCACGCGCCGGCTCGGGAAGTCGCGCAGCACCTCGGCCACCGGCGGCACGCTGCCGTTGACCTCGACGCGCAGGTACTTGCCGAAGCGGCAACGCGCCGTGGCCAGGTCCCAGACCTGCTGCACGTTCAGGCGCATGCCGCCGGAGAAGCGGTCGGGCTGCACCTTGCCCGAGACGATGATCAGCTCGTCGTCCTTCAGCAGGTCCTTGTTGGCGTTGAGGATCTCCTCGCTGGCCACCGCCTCGATGGCCTCGCTCTTGTCGTCGAGCTTGAAGATGGCCACGCGCCCGCGCATGCCGTTGATCACGCGCAGGTCGCCGACGATGCCGGCCAGGATCTGCGGCTCGCGGCTGTCGAGCAGGTCGGCGATCTTGCGGCGCGCAAAGCGCCGCACCTCGTCGCCGCTCTGGTCGAACAGGTGGCCGGACAGGTAGAAGCCGAGCGCGATCTTCTCGAAGCCGAGCCGCTCCTTGATGCTCCATGCCGGCACCTGCACCAGCTCGGGCTCCTGCGTCGACGCCGCATGCGAATCGCCGAAGTCGAACAGCCCGCCCTGGTCCGCATGTGCCGCCTGCGTGTCGGCGTAGTCGAAGGCCAGCGCGATGCTGGCCACCGCGACCGAACGCTCCGGGTGCAGCAGGTCGAAGGCACCGGCCTTGATCAGTGCCTCGATCGTGCGCTTGTTGATGCGGCTGCGGTCGACGCGCGCGCAGAAGTCGAACAGGCTCTTGAACGGCCCCCCCTCGGTGCGCGCCTGCACGATGGCCTCGATCGCGCTCTGGCCGGTGCCCTTGATGGCGCCCAGGCCGTAGCGCACGACCTTGTCGCTGACGGGTTCGAAGCGGTGCGTGCCGGTGTTGACGTTCGGCGGCTCGAAGGTGATGCCCAGCGCCACCGCATCGTCGTGGAAGATCTTGAGCTTGTCGGTGTCGTCCAGCGCGACGCTCATGTTGGCCGCGGTGAACTCGGCCAGGTAGTGCACCTTCAGCCAGGCCGTGTGGTAGGCCAGCAGCGCATACGCGGCGGCGTGCGACTTGTTGAAGCCGTAGCCCGCGAACTTCTCCATCAGGTCGAAGATCTCGTTGGCCAGCGGCTCGGCGATGCCGTTCTTCGCGGCCCCCTCGGCGAAGGTCGCGCGGTGCTTGACCATCTCCTCGAGCTTCTTCTTGCCCATCGCGCGGCGCAGCAGGTCGGCGCCGCCGAGCGAGTAGCCGCCCAGGCGCTGGGCGACCTGCATCACCTGCTCCTGGTAGACCATGATGCCGTAGGTCTCTTCGAGCACCTCCTTCATCAGCGGGTGCGGGTACTCCACCTGCTCCTTGCCGTGCTTGCGCGCGCAGAAGCTCGGGATCAGGTCCATCGGGCCCGGGCGGTACAGCGCCACCAGCGCGATGATGTCCTCGAAGACGCTCGGCTTCGCGTCCTTCAGCATGCGCTGCATGCCCGAGGATTCCAGCTGGAACACCGCGACCGTCTTGCCCTCGCTCATCAGCTGGTACGAGCCGCGGTCGTTCAGCGGGATCTTCTCGAACGCGAAGTCCTTCTGCGACGGGTGGCGTGCCTTGATGAAATCCTTGGCCATCTCGAGGATGGTCAGCGTGGCCAGGCCCAGGAAGTCGAACTTGACCAGGCCGATCGCCTCGACGTCGTCCTTGTCGAACTGGCTCACCGCGCTGTTGCTGCCGGGTTGCATGTACAGCGGGCAGAAGTCGGTGATCTTGCCCGGCGCGATCAGCACGCCGCCGGCGTGCATGCCGATGTTGCGCACCATGCCCTCGACGCGCTCGGCCAGCGCCAGCAGCTCGGCCACCTCTTCCTCGTTCTTCTCGCGCTCCTCGATCTCGGGGGCCTCGGTGCGCGCGTAGATGATGCCGCTGTCGGGCTTGTCGCCGGGGCGCTTGAGCGTCACCGTCTTGCCCGGCGGCGCCGGCACCAGCTTGGCGATGCCGTCGACGTGGCCATAGCCCATGCCGAGCACGCGTCCCACGTCGCGCAGTGCGGCCYTGGCGGCCATGGTGCCGAAGGTCGCTATCTGGCTGACGGCCTCGCGGCCGTACTTGTCCTTCACGTAGTCGATGACGCGGTCGCGGTTGCCCTGGCAGAAGTCGATGTCGAAGTCGGGCATCGACACCCGCTCCGGGTTCAGGAAGCGCTCGAACAGCAGGTTGTAGCGCAGCGGGTCCAGGTCGGTGATCTTCAGCGCATAGGCCACCAGCGAGCCGGCGCCCGAGCCCCGGCCCGGGCCGACCGGGCAGCCGTGTGTCTTGGCCCAGATGATGAAGTCGGCCACGATCAGGAAGTAGCCGGGGAAGCCCATCTTCAGGATCGTGTCGATCTCGAAGTCGAGCCGTTCGACATAGCGCGGCATCTCGCGCGCGCGCTGCGCCTCGTCGGGATAGAGGTGCAGCATGCGCTCCTTCAATCCCTCGTGCGAGGTGTGGCGGAAGTAGGCCTCCGGGGCCATGCGCTCGCCGTTGACCTCGGGCGTCGGGAAGTCGGGCAGCTGCGGCTTGCCCAGCACCAGCGTCAGGCTGCAGCGCCTGGCGATCTCGACGCTGTTGGCGAGCGCGCTCGGCAGGTCGGCGAACAGCGCCTGCATCTGCGCCTGCGACTTGAAGTACTGCTCGCGGCTGAAGCGCTTGACGCGGCGCGGGTTGGTCAGCGTCTCGCCCTCGGCGATGCAGGTGCGCGCCTCGTGGGCCTCGAAGTCTTCCGGCGTCTGGAACTGCACCGGGTGGGTCGCCACCACCGGCAGGCGCAGCGCGGCCGCCAGCGGCACCGCGGCGCGCACGTGGGCCTCGTTGGTCGGCAGGCCGGCGCGCTGCACCTCGAGGTAGAAGCGCCGGTCGAAGATGGCGGCCAGCTTCTGCGCGGCGGCGGTGGCGCGTGCCGTGTCCTGCGCCATCAGCGCCTGGCCGACCGAGCCCATCTCGGCGCCCGACAGCGCGATCAGCCCGTCTCCCAGTTCCTGCAGCCATTCGAGCTTGTGCCAGGCCTGCGCGCGCTGCGCATTCAGCACCCAGCCGCGCGACAGCAGCTCGCACAGGTTGTGGTAGCCGCGCGGGCTTTGCACCAGCAACAGCAATCGGCTCGGGTTCTTCTCGCCGACGGTCGTGTCGGGCTCGAGCCAGATGTCGGCACCGATGATGGGCTTGATGCCCTTCTTGCGCGCTGCGCTGTAGAACTTGACCGTGCCGAACAGGTTGGACAGGTCGGTGATCGCGAGCGCCGGTTGCTGATCCTGCGCGGCGGCGTCCACCAGGTCGTCGATCCGCAGGGTGCCGTCGACGACGGAGAACTCGGTGTGGTTGCGCAGGTGGATGAAGGCCATCGGCGCATTTTAGGGAGGGTCGGCTCCGTAGAATGCCGCGGTGAACACGAATCTGAAACCGGTCCTGAACATCTCCGCCTACCTGTTCACCACCCTGACGGACACGCAGGCGCTGCGCGAGAGCATCCGCTCACAAGCCTCGGCCCGGTCGCTGAAGGGCACGGTGCTGCTGGCCGAGGAAGGCATCAACCTGTTCCTGGCCGGCGCGCCCGATGCGCTGCGCGATTTCGTCGGATGGTTGCAGCGCGATGCGCGCTTCGCGGCGCTGGCCCCGAAAGAGAGCGGGTCCGATGCGGTGCCGTTCGGCAAGCTGCTGGTGAAGGTGAAGCGCGAGATCATCCGCATGAACCACCCGCAGTTCCGCCCCGAGGCCGGCCGCGCGCCGGCGGTGGATGCGAAGACGCTGTCGCGCTGGCTCGACGCCGGGCGCGACGACGCCGGCCGCGAGGTGGTGATGCTCGACACGCGCAATGCGTTCGAGGTCGACCACGGCCGCTTCCACGGTGCGATCGACTGGCGCATCGCGAAATTCACCGAATTCCCGCAGGCGCTGCGCGAGCATGCGGCCGAGCTGCGCGGCAAGACGGTGGTGAGCTACTGCACCGGCGGCATCCGCTGCGAGAAGGCCGCGCTCTTCATGGCCGAAGCCGGCGTGCAGAACGTGCTGCAGCTCGAAGGCGGCATCCTGAAATACTTCGAGGAGGCCGGCGGCAGGCACTTCGACGGCACCTGTTTCGTGTTCGACGAAAGGGAATCGGTGGACGCGGCGCTGCGGCCTGCGAGATCGGTGTAAGGTCTTGCCGATGGGCGCGACCCACTGCGCCGCACAGGAGACCCACCGATGCAGCCACTGGTCCAGCCCCGCGCGGGCAATGCAGCGTTCCAGCCGAACAGTCCCTTGGGCAAACGGTATGCCCAGGTCCGCGAGACCAGCCTCGCCCTCGCGGCCCCGCTGTCGCCGGAAGACTGCCAGGTGCAGTCGATGCCCGACGCCAGCCCGACCAAGTGGCACCTGGCGCACGTCACCTGGTTCTTCGAGACCTTCCTGCTCGAACGCTTCGAGCCCGAGTTCAAGCCCTTCGATGCGCGGTTCCGGGTGCTGTACAACAGCTACTACAACGGCATCGGCGACCAGTACCCGCGCGCGAAACGGGGGCTGGTGACGCGGCCCGCCCTGGCGGACGTGCTGCGCTTCCGGGCCGACGTCGATGCGCGCATGCAGGCCTTGATCGCGCAACGGGGCGACGATGCCGAGCTCGCATCGCTGGTCACGCTGGGGCTGCACCATGAGCAGCAGCACCAGGAGCTGCTGCTGACCGACATCAAGCATGCAACCTCGTTCAGCCCCGGCCACCCGGGGTACGGCAAGCGTTGGCCGATGAGCACGGTGCAGGCGCAGGCGATGCGGTGGTTCGCGCACGAAGGCGGGTTGGTCGAGCTGGGCCACGACGCCGGGCTCGACGGCGCGTTCTGCTTCGACAACGAGACGCCGCGGCACCGCGGCTTCATCGCGCCGTTCGAGCTGGCCTCGCGGCCGGTGAGCCACGGCGACTGGCTGGCCTTCATCGACGATGGCGGCTACCGGCGGCCGCAGCTGTGGCTGTCGCTCGGCTGGGACTGGGTGCGCAACGGCCGGCACGAGGCGCCGCTGTACTGGCGGCGCGATGGGGACGCGTGGTTCACGCACACGCTGCATGGCGAGATGGCCGTCGACCCGCACACGCCGGCCTGTCACCTGAGCTATTTCGAGGCCGACGCGTATGCGCGCTGGGCCGGGGCGCGGCTGCCGACCGAGGCGGAGTGGGAATTCGCAGCACGCGCCGCCAAGCCGCAGGCACGCGCCAATTTCGCGGACAGCGGGGCCTTCCATCCGATGCCGGCCACCGATGCGTCGCCTGAAGGGCCGTCGCAGCTGTTCGGGGACGTGTGGGAGTGGACGCAGTCGAGCTACCTGCCGTACCCGGGCTACAAGACCTTGCCGGGGGCGGTGGGGGAATACAACGGGAAGTTCATGAGCCAGCAGATGGTGCTGCGCGGCGGCTCTTGCGCCACGCCCGCCGGGCATGTGCGGGCGAGCTACCGCAACTTCTTTCCGCCCGAGGTGCAGTGGCAGTTCAGTGGGCTGCGCCTGGCCCGTGATATTTGATGGACAACCCCGGATTGGCATCCGGGCTACTCCAGTACGCCGCCTGAGCGCTTCATGAGGATCTGATTGCGCCGCCGCTCGCCGGCGATCTGCTGCGCGAACGCCTGCGACGTCCCGCCCCCAGGCAGGTTGTGCGACTCCCGCAGCCGCGCCGCCACCGCGCCATCCACCAGCAGCCGCCCGACCTCGGCATTGAGCCGCTGCACCACCTCGGGCGGCGTGCCCGCCGGCGCAAAGAGACCGAACAGCGAGCCGATGTTGGCCTGCGGATAGCCCAGCTCGGCCAGCGTCGGCACCTGCGGCAAGGCGTCGAGCCGCGCCGGCGCGCCGACGGCCAGCGCCTTCAGCCGGCCGCTCGCGATGTACTGCAGCTGCGCCGACGCGAGGTTGGTCGACAGCACCTCGAACTGCCCGCCGAGCGCATCGTTGATCTGCGGCCCGCCGCCCTGGTAGGGCACGTGCGTGATGTCGACGCCGCTCTGCAGGCGCGTCTGCGCCAGCACCATGTGGCCGCTGGTCGCGACGCCGGAGGTGGCCCAGCGCACCGCCCCCGGGTGCGCACGCGCCTGCGCGATCAGGTCGGCAAAGCTGTGGCCCTCGAAGGCCGGCGTGCCCACCACCAGCACCGGCGTGTTCATCACGCTCGCGACCGGCGTGACGGCGTTCAGCAGGTCGCGCGGCCCGCCCGCCAGCAGCGGCTGCAGCGTCAGCGGCGAGATGGCCGAGAACGCGATCGTGTAGCCATCGGGCGCGGCCCGCGCCAACACCTCCATGCCCAGCGCGCCGCCGGCCCCGCCGCGGTTCTCGACCACCACCGGCACGCCCAGCGCCTGCGCCAGCGGATCGGCCAGCGTGCGCGCCATCGTGTCGCTGACGCCGCCCGGCGGATAGACGACGATCAGATGCAGCGGCCGCACCGGCCAGGGCGTGGCCGCCCTGGCGAACGCCGACAGCGCCAGCGCGGCGCCCAGGAAGCTTCGGCGCGATGCAGTCATCGGTCGGCCTTGCCGGCGGCCAGCTCGCGCAGCAGCGCGACGAAATGCCGGGCCGGCAGGTTGTCCTCGTCGACGCGCGACGCCAGCGTCAGCGGCGCATCCAGCGGCGCGCTGCCGGCCAGCGCGCGATAGACGATCGCATGCGCATGCACGCCGGTCATCGAGGCCGGCACCACCGACATGCCGGCGCCCGCGGCGACCAGGTTCAGGTTGGTCATCATGCGTTCGACCTCGGCCACGATGCGCGGGCGCAGGCCCTTCGAGTGGCACAGCGCCAGCAGCTCCGCATACAGGCCCGGCGCACCCGGGCGCCGCACCAGGATCAGGCCTTCGGTGCACAGCTGCGCCAGCGTCAGCGGCTTCGTGCGCTTGCCCGCCGCCGCGAAGGCATGGTCGCTCGGCATCGCCACCATCACCGGCTCGCGCAGCAGCGTCTCGAAGTGCAGGCTGTCGGGCCGCGCGACCGGCACGCGCAGCAAGGCGCAGTGCAGCCGGCCCTGGGCAAGCGCTTCGGTCAGCGCCGCCGCGCTGTCTTCGTGCAGCTGCAGCTCGACCTTCGGGTGCGCGCGGCGGAACGCCCGCAGCGCCTGCGGCATGAAGCGGTGCGCCGCCGCCGAGCTGGTGAAGCCGACCGACAAGGCCCCCTCCTGCCCCTGCGCGACGCGCGCCATGCGCAGCTGCATCGCCTCCATGTCCTGCAGCATGCGCACCGCCTCGACCTGGAACTGCCGCCCCGCGTCGGTCAGCGCCATGCCGCGCGGATGGCGGCGGAACAGCGACACGCCCAGCTCGCGCTCAAGTGCGTGGATCTGCTGGCTCAGTGGCGGCTGCTGGATGCCCAGCGCCTCGGCCGCGCGCGTCATGTGGCCGGTGTGCGCCACGGCGGCGAAATAGCGCAGCTGTCTCATCTCCATGCCGTCATCTCCATATGTTTTTCATATCGGAAGTGCCTTCTTATTTTATTTGACCCGCAATCACTCCCTCCCCTATCTTCGCCCCACCCGTCCACCAGAAGGCCCGCGAGGCCTCAGACCCGGAGACAAATCATGGCCCTTGGCCGCCGCATTTCCGTACGCACTTTTCCCATCATCCTGTGCACGCTGCTCGCCGCCTGTGGCGGTGGCGGCAGCGACAGTGCCACCACCCCGGAGGCGCCGCTGACCGTGGGCTGCGCCGCGCTCGCCGGCCTGCAGATCCCCGCCGCGCAGATCGGCCTGCCGACGCAGGGCGCGACCGTCACCAGCGCCACGCCGGTCGCGGCCGCCGATGCCGGCAACACGCTCGGCGACCACTGCCGCGTGCGCGGCACGATCGCGCCTGTCGACCCGCAGGCGCCGGTGATCACCTTCGCCGTCAACCTGCCGGAGCAGTGGAACCACAAGGCCATCCACTTCGGCGGCGGCGGCTTCAACGGCACGCTGATCGACGGCACCGAGTCGCTGCGCTTCGGCCCGCCCGGCAAGCCGGCGCCGCTGGCCCTGGGCTACGCCACCTTCGGCGACGACGGCGGCCACCAGAGCAGCAGCATCACCGACGGCAGCTTCGCCGCCAACGACGAATCGCTGGCCAACTACGGCGGCCAGTCGCTGAAGAAGACGCACGACGTCGCGATGCTGCTGGTCAAGGCGCGCTACGGCAGCGCGCCCCAGCATGCCTACTTCCTCGGCACCTCGACCGGCGGGCGCGATGCGCTGCTGCACATCCAGCGCTGGCCGGCCGACTACGACGGCGTGATCGCCAACGAGCCGGCGCTCAACTACAGCGGCACGCGGCTGTCGAACGTGGCCGTCGGGCGCGCGCTGTATGCGAACGGCGGCGCCGGCTGGGTCAACCTGGCCAAGACGCTGCTGGTGCAGAAGACCGTGCTGGCCGCCTGCGACAAGCTCGACGGCGCCGCCGACGCGATCATCAGCAACGTCGAGAGCTGCCGCCAGCTGAATGCGCAGATCCTGGCCGCGCTGCGCTGCCCCGGCGGCGCCGACGGCGGCGACACCTGCCTGTCGGACGCCCAACTCGCCAGCGTGCGCGCGATCGAATCGCCGCTCACGTTCACGAGCGGCTCGCTCGCCCACGGCACCACGCGCGCCGGCGGCTACAACCTGCTGGAAGGCGCGCTGGTGGCCGGCCCCTACACCTCGCGCGACCTCGGCACGCGCCCGGTGCCCGGCAACCCGGCCTCCAGCGCCGACGCCAACGTGTATGTCACCGGCGACCAGTGGGCGAAGTACTTCGTCACGCGCGACGCCGCCTTCGACACGCTGACGCTGGATCCGGTCGACCCGGGCGTGTGGGCGACGCGCCTGGCCGCCGTCTCGGCCATCACCGACGCGACCGACCCCGACCTCTCGCCCTTCCTGTCGCGCGGCGGGCGCCTGATCATGCTGCACGGCCTGGCCGACGAGGTGATCAGCAACAACTCGACGATCGACTACTACCAGCGCATCGTGGCCACCGTCGGCCAGGCCGCGGTCGACCAGGGCATCCGCTTCTACACCGTGCCGGGCATGGGCCACGGCACCGGCGTGTTCATCCCGAGCTGGGACTCGCTGGCCGCGCTGGAGGGCTGGGTCGAGGAGGGCCTGGCCCCCGGCACCGGCGTGGTGGCCGACACCGTGGCCGGCAGCTACGGCCGCACGCGCCCGCTGTGCCGGTTCCCGGCATGGCCCAAGTACAAGGGCAGCGGCAGCCTGGATGCGGCCGTCAACTACAGCTGCGTGCAGGAGACCGGCGACCCGCTGGCCTGCCCCAACCTGCCGGCCGCGGCAACCACCTACAAAGGCGGCGACCTGTTCGGTGAAGAGCTGCGCATGACGCTGGACCCGGCGACCTTCGCCTACACCGTGACCATCGACGCCAGCGTGCAGCGCGCGGCCGGCACGCAGCGCAGCGGCACGCTGCTGCCGCGCGGCAACTGCGTGTTCGCGAGCGGCGAGAACGGCGCCACCTTCACCTTCGGTGCCGGCGGCGTGGTGCAGGGCGGCGTGGCGGCACCGAGCGGCAGCGGCTTCGTGTCCTGGGTCGCGTTCCAGAACACCTTCCAGAACAGTGCCACGCCGACGGTGTTCAACCCGGTCGCCAACATCTTCGACGTGGCCGGCGTGCAGTACGGCGCGGGCGGCACGGCCACCGCCTATGCGGCGTCGTCGCGGGTGCGCAACGCCGGCACCTTCCAGCACTGCCAGGACCCGGCGACCGGCCGCTTCATGACCTATGACGCGGCGTGCACGTCGACCGCCAAGGGCTACCTGAGCTACAACGCCGCGCGCAACGCCTTCGACCTGTTCACGACCTCGCCGACGGGCGGGGCCACCACCACCGGCGGCACGCTGTCGGGCTCGGTCATCTTCGGCCAGGTCGGTGCCACCACGGTGCCGATCTACCTGATCCGCGACTCGGCCAGCAGCTACGGCCTGCGCCTGTATGCGCCGCAGGCGCCGCTCGCCTCGGGCGCCGCCGACGGGCACTTCGGCAGCGCCGGCAGCGACGGCAGCGCGGGCGAGGCGGTGGTGTCGGGCAGCAGCCTGAGCCTGGGCGGGGCGAGCGGCACGCTGGCCTACGACACGCCGGTGTTCGGCGTGGTGCAGAGCAGCGGTGCGGTGGCCGGCAACTTCGTGTTCAGCGGCGGGCTGCTGGGCTTCGTGTCGACCGGCGGCGGCGCGGTCTTTCAACTGGGGGTGCGCAATTGAAGATGAGGATGAACACGTTCGTGGCGATGCTCGCCGCGCTGGCCGCGATGGTCGGGACATCGGCGCGGGCCGAACCCGAACCGGCGACCTGCCCTGAGGGCGTGCCCGCCGAGGCCCGCTGCTACAACGGCAAGGACGCGGAAGGCGCGCTGTACTGGATGGCGATCCCGGCGCAGTGGAACAAGGTGCTGGTGGTGCATTCGCACGGCGGGCCGGACACCGGCACGCCGTCGCTCGCCCGCGGCGCCGAAGACCTGCAGCGCTGGGCCGTCATGGTGAAGGCCGGCTATGCCTGGGCCGGCTCCACCTACCGGCGCGGCGGCTACGGCGTGACGATGGCGGCCGAGGACACCGAGCGCGTGCGCCAGCTGTTCGTGCAGCGCTTCGGCACGCCGCGGCGCACCATCCTGCACGGCCAGAGCTATGGCGGCGGCGTGGCGGCCAAGGCGGCCGAGCTGTATGGCCCGGTGCCCGGCGAGCGCGCGGCCTACGACGGCGTGCTGCTGACCAGCGGCGTGCTGGGCGGCGGCAGCAATGCGTACGACTTCCGGCTCGACCTGCGCGTGGTCTACCAGTACGTGTGCCGCAACCACCCGAAGCCCGACGAACCGCAGTACCCGCTGTGGCAGGGCCTGCCGCTGGATTCGAAGCTGACGCGGCCCGAGCTGGCCGCGCGCGTCAAGGAATGCACCGGCGTCGGCCTGCCGGCGGCGCAGCGCTCGGCCGAGCAGGCGGCACGGCTGCGCACCATCCTGTCGGTCGTGCGCATCCCCGAGCGCACGCTGCTGGCGCACCTGCAATGGGGCACCTGGCTGTTCCAGGACCTGACGCAGAAGCGCCTGGGCAACCGCAACCCCTTCGGCAACGCGAAGGTGGTGTACAGCGGCTCCGGCGACGATGCGGCGCTGAACGCCCAGGTGCTGCGCTACAGCGCCGACCCGCAGGCCATCGCGGCGCTCGCCGCCGACAGCCGCCCGTCGGGCCGGCTGCGCCTGCCGGTGCTGACGCTGCATGCCATCCACGACCCGACCGCCTTCGTCGAGCTGGAGAGCGCCTACCGCGAGATCGTCGAGGCGGCCGGGGCCTCGCAATGGCTGGTGCAGACCTTCAGCGACGAGGCCGACCACAGCTACCTGAGCGATGCCGAGTACCCGGCGCTGATGACGGCGCTGCTGCAGTGGATCGACCGCGGCGAGAAGCCCTCGCCCGACAGCGTCGCGCGGCTGTGCGCGGCCAACGAAGAAAGCTTCGGCAAGGGCTGCCACCTGCGGCCGGAGTACCGCAGCCCGCCACTGTCGGCCCGCGTGCCGGCGATCGGCCGCTGACATCTTTTTTCCCGAGTTCCCCCATTCCAACAACGACGAGAGACAACCCCATGAAGCAGTACTTTTCCCGGACGGCCGCGGCGACGCTGGCCTGCTGTGCCACGGCCACGACGGCCTGGGCGCAAGCGAGCGTCAGCGTGTTCGGCATTGCCGACGTGGCGGCCCGCGTGGTCAGCAACGAAGACCAGGGCTCGCGCAAGTCCCTGGTGAGCGGTGCCGGCAACACCAGCCGGCTCGGCTTTCGCGGGTCGGAGGACCTGGGCGACGGCTGGAGCGCGGGCTTCCACCTGGAGACCGGCGTGGCGATGGACTCGGGCACGCAAGCCAATTCGACGCTGTTCTGGGACCGGCGGTCGACCGTCAGCCTGGTCAGCAAGTCGCTGGGCGAGGTGCGGGCCGGGCGCGATTTCGTGCCGACCTACACCGTGTGGGTGCGCCACGATCCGTTCGCCTACGTGGGCGTGGCCGCGTCGTCGATCCTGCTCGGTGCGTCACCGACCGGGCCGGCCACCGGGCTGGGCTCGCCGCCGACGCTGCGTTCGAGCAACCAGGTGCAGTACATCCTGCCGTCCACGCTGGGCGGCGTCGACGGCGCGCTGATGGTGGCGGCCGGCGAAGGCGGCAAGGCGAGCGACGGCTTCCACAAGATCATCGCGGGGCGGCTGGCCTACACCGTCGGACCGGTCAGCGTGTCGGGCGGCTACCAGACGGTGGAGAACGACCTGAGCAAGGGCGAGAAATTCAAGGACAGCGTGCTCGGCGTGCGCTACGACCTGGGCGAGGGCAAGGTGTCGCTGGCACGGCGCGAGTTCAAGTACCTCGATGCGAAGCAGACGGTGTGGATGCTGTCCGGCGCAATGGCGTTCGGCGCGCACGAGGTCAAGGCCAGCGTGCTGCGGGCCAACGTGGCGGGCAAGGTGGGCACGGCCAACATCGATGCCAACGACGCGACGCACGTCGGGCTCGGGTACGTCTACAACCTGTCGAAACGCACCGCGCTGTACAGCACGGTCGCGCGCATCCACAACCAGGCCAAGGCGAACTTCGAGATCTCGGGCGGGCCGGCCGTGGCGGCCGGCAAGGCGTCGACGGGGTTCGAGGGGGGGATGCGGCACAGCTTCTGATGCCGGGCAGGACTGGAGCGGGAACCAGGCCGCTCCGGTTGTCACTTAACGCCGCACCCGGTCGGTTCGGGTGGATGGGGTGATGGCATGGGCGTGAACGGCGTGTCGCGTGGTCATGAGGTTCACTGCGCGGCAGAGGAAGAATCGGGGCATGAGCAGCGCGGTGCAGGTGTTCTCGCGTCGCGCCGATCAGCGCGGAACAGCCTGCCGCTTCCACCGATCGGTACCGCGGATTGGGAGTCGTTGCTGCTGAACCTCTTCGATGACGAAGGCTTGGCCGGCGTGCTCGAACTGCCGTCTGATGAACAGGAATTGCGTTGTCGGCAGCAGTTGGCCGGCATTGCGGGCGAGCATGAGATGCCTGGGACGTCTCGTGCCCAACCCATCACGCGCGAAGTCCCTGCAGACGGAGACTGCTTCTTCCATTCGCTGATCAGCGCTGCCGGCGACAGCCTGCTTGCCCACGTGCAGGGTGATCACACCCCGCATGCCGTGCGACGCGAGATGGCCGATCGATTGGCCGCACAGTTCGTCGAGCTGAATCGCGCCATCGGCGACGACGCCAGGACCCGGGCGCTGCTGGATGAGACGCCATACCTGGCCACGCTGCCTGCAAGCGACACCGTGCAGAGCCGCCTGACCACCGAGCAGCGCGTCCTTGTCGCACAGGTTCGCACCGACGGCAGTTGGAACAACCACGCAGGCGACCTGTTCGCCGCCATCGCGGCAAACGTGTTCAGGCTGCGGCTGGAAGTGGTCACACCCCACTGCGGCGATCGGACTCGGCTCGTCTACGGGCAGGCTGACGAACCTCTGGTCCAGCTCTTGATGCGAGGTGCCCACTACCTCCCCATCGTCGGGTGGTCACGAGTTGAGGATCTCCAGCACATCGGATCGGAACTCGCGCTGGTAGAGGATGTAGACGACGCCGGCGGTCGCCACCATGAAAATCAGCGGCGAGAAGAACCAGCCCACCGCGGCAAATGACAGGTAGTAGGCGCGCAGCCCGTCGTTGAAGGTCTCGGCGGCCATGCTGACGACGCCGCCGGCCTTCTTCGCGAAGGCTTGGCGCCGCGCTTCTCCTTCCGGCCCCTGCTCCAGGAGCTGCACCGCCTCCGGTGCCGCGGCGATGAGGAGCGCGCCGAAGGTGTACTGCCGCATCGACCAGGTGAAGCGGAAGAACGCGTACACGAAGATGCCCAGCAGCAGCACGACCTTCAGGTCGAACACCAGCACCGAGGTGCGGGCCGCGAAGGGCAGTTCGCGCACGAACTCGCTGGCCTTGTCGGTGGTCCCCAGCACGGCGAGCAGGCCGCCGATGATCAGGATGGTGGTCGACGCGAAGAACGACGGGCTGGTCGACAGGTTCTGGATCACGACGCCGTCGACCACGCGCACTTCGCGGTAGGTGGTCTGCAGCATCCATTCGCGCCGCACCCGGTTGGTCGATGCGAGGATCGAAGGCTGCGACAGTGCCCGCCGGTGCGCGAACCAGATGTAGCCGGCCCAGCCGCAGAAGAAGGCCACCAGCGCCGCCCAATCGGACCAGGGCAGCACGGCCATGACTTTGAGGATGATGTCCATAAAGTGATGTTAGCCCCCCAGTCGAAGGCGGTTGGCCCCCCAGTCGCTTCGCTCCTGCCCCCAAGGGGCGCCACGCCAGGGGCCTGGCAAAGCCAGTTCCCCGGCGCGTTGCTTGATGGGGCGCTTCGCTGCGCTTGCTCTGTCCCGGATTGCCATCCGGGCTACCCAGTATTCGTAGCCCGGATGCCAATCCGGGRTCTSCGCACMAAGMCGCYGGTTCGGCAAAGGCGCGGGCGGGSAGKCTGGGGCGCGCCAATCAGGATGGAGCGCCGGAGCTGGCTGGTTTCAAGGCCCGYGTGCGCAGCACGCTTCGTGGTCTGACTTGTCGCCGACTGTTTGACCACAGCGAGCGCAGCGAGCGGCGGGAGTTTCGGCGACGGGCCTTGAAAGCAGGCAGCGCAGGGCAGTCATCGCCCGCCAGGGCGAGGACCGCTCCATCCGGCGCGACACAGCCTGCCCGCCCGCGACTTTGCCCGCGCCGGCGACCGCACAATCCCCGGATTGCCATCCGGGCTACGCGACCGCCGAAGGCGGTCGCCCATTTCAGCGCCGCTTCGCGTCCAGGCTCAGCGCCCCGGCCCCGAAGGCCGCGATCGCCAGCAGCCCGCCGATCACCGAGATGTTCTTCATGAACATCAGGTTCTGCACCATCGCCTGGTCGGCCGGCACGGCCCAGAAGTTGTGGAAGATCAGCGTCGCGGCCAGCGTGAAGACCGCCAGCACGGCCGCCGCCCATCGGGCGTTCCAGCCGACGATCAGCGCGATGCCGCCGACGATCTCGACCACCAGCGCAATCGCCGCACCCACCTGCGGCAGCGGCAGGCCCTTCGACGCGATGTAGCCCACCGTGCCCTCGAAGCCGGTCAGCTTGCCGAAGCCGGCCAGCACGAACATCAGGGCCAGCAGGATGCGCGCCGCCAGCGCGAGTGGGTCTTGCAGTCTTTCAAACATGGTTGTCGTCCTTCGTGGTTTTCGTGGAGGGAGGGTCATTGCAGATCGAACACCAGCACTTCCGCATCACGCCCGGCGCCGATCTGCACCGCCGGTTCGTTGTCCAGCATCGCCGCGTCGCCCGCCGACAGGCACTGGCCATTCACCTGCACGCTGCCGCGCACCACGTGCACATAGGCCTTGCGGTTCGCCGGCAGCGCCAGCTCGGCACGCTCCTCGCCGTCGAACAGGCCCGCATACAGCGCCGCATTGGCGTTCAGCTTC
The DNA here is from genome assembly GCF_056404395.1 of Rhizobacter sp. P2_D12. Lineage (NCBI taxonomy): Bacteria > Pseudomonadati > Pseudomonadota > Betaproteobacteria > Burkholderiales > Sphaerotilaceae > Rhizobacter > Rhizobacter sp. P2_D12. Next base: position 20,273 of record NZ_JBFUEB010000093.1, read on the forward strand.
ACCGAATCCTCGCGCCCGTCAGGGCTTGCCACCAGGCGCAGTGTGCCGCGCTTCTGCACCGCCTCGAAATGCTTCTGCTCGTAGCCCGGCTCGATGCCGCGCACGTTGGGCTCGATCCAGATCTGCAGGAAGTGCGTCGTGTCGGTGGGCGCATGGTTGAACTCGCTGTGCTGGATGCCGCGGCCCGCGCTCATGCGCTGCACGTCGCCCGGCACGATCTGCGCGCCATTGCCGATGCTGTCCTTGTGGCCCAGCGCACCCGACAGCACGTACGACACGATCTCCATGTCGCGGTGGCCGTGCGTCCCGAAACCGGTGCCCGGGGCGATGCGGTCTTCGTTGATCACGCGCAGGTTGCCGAACCCCATGTGCTTCGGGTCGTAGTAGTCGGCAAACGAGAAGCTGTGGAACGACTTCAGCCAGCCATGGTCGGCGTAGCCACGTTCAGTCGATTTGCGAAGGGTGAGCATGTCGGGTCCTTTCCTTGGTCCATCTCTTGTGTGAAGAGACTTTAGGCGCCGACCGGCGACCCATCGGCGGCTGCGCATTGAAGCGTTCGTTCAAATAAGATGAACGAAACTCCGCCACCGCGCCATGACCAGTGCCCGCAATGTGTTGACCCCCGAAGCGCTCGCGATGATGGATGTCATCGCCCGCACCGGCAGCTTCGCCGCCGCGGCGCGCGAGCTGGGCAAGGTGCCGTCGGCGCTGACCTACAACGTGCGCCAGCTCGAGGACGCGCTCGACGTGCTGCTGTTCGACCGCCGCTCGCGCCAGGCCAAGCTCACCGCGGCCGGCGAAGAACTGCTGCACGAGGGCCGGCGCCTGCTGGAGGAGATGGACGCCGTGGCCAACCGCGTCAAGCGCGTTGCCACCGGCTGGGAGACGCAGCTGACGATCGCCGTCGACGGCATCATGTCGCGCGCCACGCTGTTCGAGCTGTGCGAGGCCTTCTACGCGCTCAGCCCCGAAAGCCCCGGCGCGACCAGCGGCGGCCCCGGCACCCGGCTGCGCCTGCGCACGGAGGTGCTGGCCGGCACCTGGGAGGCGCTTGTCAGCGGCCAGGCCGACCTGGCCATCGGCGTCGGCGTGGACCGCACGATGCCACCGGGCATCCAGATGCAGCCGCTGGGCAACATCACCTTCGTGTTCGCGGTCGCGCCGCACCACCCGCTGGCCGCGTTCGAGGGCGTGCTGAGCGATGCCGACCTGATCCACTACCGGGCGATCGCCGTCGCCGATTCGGCGCAGCGCATGACGCCGATGACCGTCAACCTGCTGCCCGGCCAGGACGTGCTGACCGTCGCGACGATGCAGAACAAGATCGAGGCCCAGCTGCGCTGCCTGGGCTGCGGCTTCCTGCCCGAGCCGCTGGTGCGCGAGCACATCGCCGCCGGCCGGCTGGTCGTCAAGCCGGTGCAGCGGCCTTCGACGGCCGGGCGCCTGGGCTATGCGTGGCGCAGCATTCCGGCCGGCAGCCCGTCGCGCAAGCCGCAGATGGGGCTGGCGCTGCGCTGGTGGCTGGCGCAGCTGGAAAGCCCGGCCACGCGCAGCGCGCTGATCGAGCGGCACGGCGGGTTGCTGCCGCTGGGCGGGGCCTGATCCGGCGATGACGACGGCGTACCGCGGCCGTTTCGCGCCCTCGCCCACCGGGCCGCTGCATGCGGGTTCGCTGGTGGCGGCGCTGGCGAGCTGGCTCGACGCCCGCGCGCACGGCGGCACCTGGCTCGTGCGCATCGAGGACGTCGACACGCCGCGCTGCGTGCCGGGCGCCGATGCGCTGATCCTGTCGCAGCTGGCGCAGTGCGCGTTGCGGCCGGACGCGCCGCCGGTGTGGCAATCGCAACGCGGCAGCCACTACCAGGCCGCGCTCGATGCGCTGGCCGCCGCCGGGCAGGTGTACCCCTGCGGCTGCACGCGGCGCGACATCGCGCTGGCGCTCGAGGCCGCGGGCCAGGGCAAGCCGCGGCACGGCGAGCTGGTCTACCCCGGCACCTGCCGGCACGGGCTGCACGGCAAGCCGCCGCGCGCCACCCGCGTGCGCAGCTGCGACGCCCGCGAGGCCGACATCGTGATCGACTGGCACGACCGCCGCCTCGGCGCGCAGCGCCAGAACCTGACGCAGGCGGTCGGCGATTTCGTGCTGCACCGCGCCGACGGGCTGTGGGCCTACCAGCTCGCGGTGGTCGTCGACGACGCGCTGCAAGGCATCACGCACGTGGTGCGAGGCGAAGACCTGGCCGACAACACGCCGCGCCAGGTGCACCTGCAGCGCCTGCTCGGCACGCCGACGCCGGCCTGGCTGCACACGCCGCTGGTGCTGGGTGCCAACGGCGAGAAGCTGTCGAAGCAGAACGGCGCCGCGCCGCTCGACCTGGACGACCCGGTGCGCGCACTGCGCGACGCGGCCCGGGTGCTGGGCCTGGATCCGCAGGCACGCGACGTCGACGCGCTGCTGGCCGAATGCATCACGCCATGGCGGCAGCGGGTGCTTGCCTGAAAGATAAGATCGATCTTATGATCTGCGCATGCCCGCCGACACCGATCCCCTGCACTGCGCCGTCCGCCTGCGCACCGCGCTGTCGGCGCTGACGCGCCAGCTGCGCCATGCGCTGCCGCCCGAAGGCATCAGCGTCGCCAAGCTCAGCGTGCTGAGCGTGCTGTACCGCCTCGGGCCGATGTCGCCCAGCGAACTGGCGGGCCACGAACGCGTGAAGCTGCAGACGCTGACGCGGCTGCTGGCCGAACTGGAAGCCGATGGCTGGCTGGCGCGCGAGGCCCATCCGCAGGACCGGCGCCAGAGCGTGCTGTCGCTCACCAAGGCGGGCATCCGCCAGCTGACGGCCGACGTGCACCGGCGCGAGGCCTCGCTGGCCGGCGCGATCGGCAACACGCTGGGCGTGGCCGACCGCACGACGCTGCTGCGTGCCTGTGCGCTGATGGACATGCTGGCCGCTTCGCTGGCCGACACGCCGCAGCCGGCCGGCGAGGCGACGCGATGAAGTCGCTCGCTGCCCGCGCCGCGCTGGCGCGCGACGACGGCCGCCTGTGGCACGGCGTGCAGCTCGCCGTGGCGGTGCTGGCGGCCTACGCCGCATCGAGCGCATTGCGCCTGCCCGAAAGCCTGTGGGCCGTGATGTCGGCCTTGATCGTCGTGCGGCCGAACGCGGGCGCGAGCGTCGGCGCCGGCTGGGCGCGCCTGGGCGGCACCGTGCTCGGCACGCTGTGCGGCGTGGGCGGCGTGTGGCTGCGCCATCACGGCGTCGACCTGACGCTGGCCACGCTGCTGATCGTCGCGCTGCTGGCCTTCGCCAGTGCCACGCTGCCGCTGATCGCCAGCGCCCCGGTGGCGGCGCTGATCGTGCTGTCGAGCAGCAGCGTGCCCGGTCATTCGGCGCTGCAGGTGGCGTGGCTGCGCGGTGCCGAGGTCGGCATCGGCGTGCTGGTGGGGCTGGCGGTGTCGCTGCTGCTGCGGGCCGCGCGGGCCGGTGCGCGCTTCGATGCGTCGTGCGCCAGCTTGCTGGATGCGTTTGCGCAGGCCATGGAAGGCGGTGCGGATGCACAGCGCGATGCCCGCGTGCGCCAGCAGCTGCGCGAGCTGGGCGTGGCGGCCGTCCAGGCCGATCGCGAGGCCCACTGGCTGGCCCGGGCGCGCCGCCGGCCGGCCGCTTCGAAGGCCCATTTGCAGCAGGCGGGGCTGGTGTCGCGCATCCACCAGGACAGCGTGGTCGCGTCGCGCCTGCTGGCGGCGTCACCGTCCGCTGGGGCGGCCCAGGCCCTGCGCGCCACGGCCGAGGCGCTGCGCTCAGGCGGCGCCCCCGACCTGTCGATGCTGGAC
>NZ_JBFUEB010000094.1:0-24002 GCF_056404395.1 Rhizobacter sp. P2_D12
CCTGCTGCCAGGCCGGCAGCAGCTGCCGTGCGCGCTGCAGCGCGGGGCGGCCGTCGGCGCGATGGGCCAGCAGCGCCGACCACCAGTCGCCCGAGCCGGCGGCCTGGCCGGCGAGCGCGATCAGGTCGTCGTCGGTGGCCCCGAACAGCGGGCTGCGCAAGGCCTGCGCAAGCGCCAGCCGGTGCTGCGGCGAGGCCAGCGCATCCAGCATCGCGATCAGGTCGCGCACCTCGGGGGCATCCATCAGCGACTGGTCTTCGACCGCGGCCACCGGCAGGTGGCGCGACTGCAGCGCCTGCGCGACCAGGCGCAGCGAGGCCCGCTTGCGGCACAGCACGAAGATCTCGCCCGGCGCGACCGTGCCGCCGGCCACCAGCTCGCCGGCGGCGCGCGCCACCCAGTGCGCCTCCTGCTCGCGCAGCACCTCTTCCGGCTCGTGACGCGGCGTCGTCAGGCTGTCGCGCCAGACCAGCTGGCCCTCGCCCTTGGCCGCGGCCACGCGCGGCGGCCGTTCGACGCCCGGCAAGGCCCGCACGCCGGCCCGCGCGATCGGCGCGACCTCGGTGGTGTGGGCGCGGAAGTCGCTGTACTCCCCGGCGCGCTGGGCGGCATCGAACACCGTGTTCAAGGCCGCGATCACCTCGGGCGCGTTGCGCCGCGTGTGGTCGCAGGCCAGCAGGTGGCCATCCAGCCCCTGCGCGACGAACACGCTGGCCGCGGCGAAGACGCGCGGCTCGGCGCGGCGGAAGCGGTAGATGCTCTGCTTCGGGTCGCCGACGATGAAGACCGACGGCGCCCTCTGCCCGCTCGCCCCGCCGCCGGCGCCGGCATAGGCCGACAACCAGCTGTGCAAGGCATGCCACTGCAGCGGGCTGGTGTCCTGGAACTCGTCGATCAGCACGTGGCGCACGCGGGTGTCCAGGCGCTCCTGCACCCAGCCGGCCAGGTCGGCGTCGCGCAGCAGCGCCAGCGCGCAGCGCTCCAGGTCGGCCATGTCGGCCAGGCCGCGCAGGCGCTTGAAGGCGGCGAACTGCGCCAGCAGCACGCGCGCGAGGCGGGCCAGGCGCAGGTGTTCTTCGTGCGCGGCCTGCTGGCGGCAGGCCAGGTCGATCGCGTCGAGCAGCGCCACCGCCTCGTCCAGTTCGGGCGCGGCCAGGTGCGCGCGCAACTGGCCGCTGCTGTTCAGCAAGGCCTGGCGCGCCGCCTGCAACGCGGCCTCGTGGCCGTCCATCGCCAGCGCCTGCTCCAGCAGGCCGCCCTGCTTGCGCGGCGTCTGCTTCTCCTGTGCGCCGAGCGATGCCGCCACGCGCAGCAGCAGGCTGCGCGCCGCCGGGTCGGCCAGTTGGTGCGACGGGTGCGCCAGCGCGGCCAGTGCCGGCCACAGCTGCGGCGCCGACGGCACGCTGTCGTCCAGCACGCCGGCCTCGTCGGCGAGCTCGATCTCGACGCGCTTGTCGAGCACGGTCGACAGCCACTTGCCGGCCTGCGAACGCCCGCGCTTGGCGATCAGCGCCTGGTAGTCGGCCTGCAGCGCGGCATCGTCCAGCAGCACCGCGTGGAAGCGGCGGAAGACCTCGCCCAGGTGCTCGTCGATGTCCTCGATCAGGCTCATGCCCGGCTGCAGGCCCAGTTCGGCCAGCAGGTCGAGCGGCGCGGTCTTCAGCAGCTGCGAGAACCAGGCGTGGAAGGTGCGGATCTCGACCGCGCGGCCGCTCTCGAGCACCTGCTCGTGCAGGCCGGCGAGCCGGGGCGCGAGTTCGGCCGCGAGCGCCGGCGGCACGCCGCGCGCGACGAGTTCGGCGGCGCGGCGCGTGTCGTCGACGTCGGGCGACGCGAAGCCGGCCAGCCACTCGCCCAGGCGCTCGCGCATCTCGCCCGCGGCCTTGCGCGTGAAGGTGATGGCGAGGATCTCCTGCGGGCGGGCGCCGTCGAGCAGGGCCCGCACGATGCGCGACACCAGCATCCAGGTCTTGCCGGCACCGGCGCAGGCCTCGACGACGACGCTGCGCTGCGGATCGCAGGCGATCGCATAGAAGGCCTCGCGCGACACCGGCGCGCCGTCGGCCTGGTAGGCCGGCGTGTTGTTCATGGCGCGCTCCATTGGTCCTTGCGGCACAGGCCGCGGGCCTCGCAGAACTCGCAGACGCGGCCCTCGCCGAGCGCGGGCAGGCCGGCGCCGTCGCGGATGCGCGCCAGCTCGCCGGACAGGCCGTCGATCAAGGCCTGCGCACTCGCCTCGACGTCGGGGTGCGGCACCTGGCGGATCTCGTGGCCGGCATCGAGCAGCAGGTAGACGGCCTGCAGGCGCGCTTCGGTCTGCGGGCGCATCAGCGCGGCATAGAACGCGAGCTGCGTGTCCTCCAGCGGTTGCCGCACCTGGTTGCGCAGCGCGGTCTCGCTGCCGGTCTTGTAGTCGATCAGCTCGCGGGTCTCGGCGCCGCCGGCGACGCGGCGGTCGACGCGATCGATGCGGCCGTTCAGCGTGACCTCGGCCGGCGCCGGCAACCGCACCTCGTGCGCCTGCTCGCCTTCGGCCCACGCGATGCCCTGCGCATCGCGCTCGTGCAGCCAGGCGACGTAGCGCGGCACCAGCTGGCCGAAGCTGACGGCAAACGGCAGGAAGTCTTCGTCGGCCAGGCCGGCGYGGGCCTGCATCGTGCGGCCCAGCTGCAGCAGGCGCGCGGCTTCGTCGCCGGCCGGGGCCGGTGCGGTGCGCGTCGCGTGGAACTCCTGCAGCACCGCATGCAGCCAGGTGCCGTAGTCGCGCTTCTCGACCTCTTCGTCGAGCTCGCCGGGCTCGCGCAGCTTCAGCATGTGCAGCGCGTAGAAGCGGTACGGGCAGGCCCGCAAGGCCTCGCACGCACTGGCCGACAGCTGATCGGGCAGCAAGCCGGGCGCCGGCGGTGCCGGCAGGTAGACCGGCTGCGGTGCGACGGCCTGCGCGGTGCGCGGGTCGATCCAGGGTTGCACCGCACGGCCCTCCTTGCGCAGCGCGAGCGACAGGCGTTCGAGCAGCGGGCTGGCCGACAGCGGCTCGCTGCCGTCGACGTGGCGGCGCAGCAGCGTCACACGCGGCGCGTTCAGCGCGTGCGCGAACGACAAGGCCTCGCGTTCGCGCCGGCCGGCGGCCGTCGGCAGGCCGAGCGAGTCGGCCTGCGCATCGGTGATGAACGGCAAGGTGTCGACGCCGGCACCGAGGTGGCGCTCGTCGGCGCCCGGCAACACCAGCGCCGCGAAGGGCCGCAGCATCGCATGCACCAGCGGCGTGATCACGACGGCCGGCTGCGGCGGCGCGGGCGGGATGAACGCGGCCTCTTCGAGCACGTCGTCGACCCACTGGCGCAGCTGGTCGAGCGACATCGAGGTCTGCCCGGCCTGCGCCGGCCAGCCGGCGCCTTCGGCCAGGCGCAGGGCCGACAGCACCTGCATCCCGGCCGCGTCGTCGGCCAGCGCGTCGGCCAGGCCGCTCGCCTTCAGCATCGCCTGCACGGCCGCGCACCAGTCGCGCAGCGGGCGCCGGCCAGGCTCCGCCAACGGCGCCAGCGCATCGCGCAAGGCCGTCCACAGGCGCGCTTCGGCGGGGTGCAGCTGCTCGAGGTCGATCTGCGATGCGCGGCGCCAGCCGTGGCGGCGGCAACTCGCCTCCAGCGACTGCGTCATCGCAGCCACCGGGCCCAGGCCGGGCCACGGCGCGGTCAGCGACTTCAGCGCATCCAGCGTCGCATCGGCACTCGCCGCGCCGGCCGCGCGCAGCAGGCCCATCAGTTGCGCCGCGGCGCGCGTGGTCGACAGCTTCCAGCCGGTTTCGTCGAGCACGGCGACCGATTGGCGCGCCAGCAACGCGTGCACGCGGCGCACCAGCAGGCGGTCTTGCGCGACCAGCGCGACCGGTGCTTCGCCCTGCTGCAGGTGCGCCAGCACCTGCGCGGCGGTGCACTGGGCCTCGTCCTCGAAGCCCTCGCAGACCGCGACCACCGGCGCGCGCCGCGGCAGCCGCCGCGCTGGCGCGTCGGTATCGATCGCGAGCACCGGCGCGTTCGAGCGCGCCAGCAGGGCCTCGGCCAGCGGATCGCTGCCGCCGGCGCGCACGACGATCCACGCCGACGGCTGCAACGCGAACAGCGCATCGGTGTGCAGGGCCGGGGCGGCCGCAGCCCATTCGACGGCGATGGTCGCGATCTGCCGTTCGGTCAGGCCCGGCCCCTCGCCCGCGGCCAGCACGGCACGCGCGCGGCGCCAGTGCGCATCGCGCTCGTCCGGCGCCACCGCGGCGGCCGCACGCGCCAGCGCATGCGACAGGCGCACGAAGCCGGCCACCGCATCGTCGAAGGCACGCGGGTCGCTGCGCGCCCACGCCGACAGCCTGGCCTGGCCGCGCAGGATGCGTGCGGCGGCAAGCCGGTCGAGGTGCACGTCGAAGCTGATCTGGCCCTCTTGCGCGGCCGGCGGCGGCCCCAGGCGGTGCGCCAGCGTCAGCGTGGTCTCGATCTCCGGCATCCAGCCACCGGCCTGCACCCAGGCTTGCCGCGCGGCAGCAAGCTGCTGCGCAAACGGCAGCAGCAGGGTGCTGCCGCCCAGCGTCACTGCCTCGCGCGCCGCCCAGCCGCGCACCTGCGCGACGATGTCCGCCCAGGCGAGCGAATCGGCCGCAATGGAGGCGATCAGGTCGGTTTCAAGGCTGTTCAAGAGGGCGTGGCGCTATCGAAGCCATAGAGGAAGTGAGGTCGGCCCGCCCCGCGTGAACAGGGCCTTTGTGTCAGAATCATTGTGCCTTGCCACCCTCCACGGGCGGCGCATGTCCAAGGACAAACCCCATGAGCAGCGAACTGATCAAGCACACCACCGACGCGTCGTTCGACAGCGACGTCCTGCAGGCTGACAAGCCGGTCCTGGTCGACTACTGGGCCGAGTGGTGCGGGCCCTGCAAGATGATCGCCCCCATCCTCGACGAAGTCTCGAAGGACTACAGCGGCCGCCTGCAGATCGCCAAGCTGAACGTCGACGACAACCGCGACGTGCCGGCCAAGTTCGGCATCCGCGGCATCCCGACGCTGATGCTGTTCAAGGGCGGCCAGCTCGCCGCCACCAAGGTCGGGGCCCTGTCCAAAGCCCAGTTGACGGCATTCCTCGACGGTCATCTATAATCGTCTGAATCGCGGTGGCCTCGGCTCGGATTCTCCGGACTGATCGGCCGAATTGATCGAAGCCACCGCCTGAAGAGTTGCCACCACGCCTCCGGTCACGTAGACCGCAGCGCGTGAGTCCGGCCCAAAACCCCAAAGTATTTGTCGTCGCGAGAGCGGTGCCAGGTTCACCAGCAGCCCCATGCCGGGCTGCATGTCGAACATGTCGCAGCAATCGATTCCGGTCCGGCTTCAGGGACCCTGCTTGCACTCTTTCCAGGGGCATCGTCCATGCATTTGTCTGAATTGAAAGCGCTCCACGTCTCCGCGCTCATCACGATGGGTGAGGCGCTGGAGATCGAGAACGTCGCCCGCATGCGCAAGCAGGAGCTGATGTTCGCGATCATGAAGAAGCGCGCGAAGGGCGGCGAGCAGGTGTTCGGCGACGGCGTGCTCGAGGTGCTGCCCGACGGCTTCGGCTTCCTGCGCGCCCCCGATGCCAGCTACATGGCGTCCACCGACGACATCTACCTGTCGCCCAGCCAGATCCGCCGCTTCAACCTGCACACCGGCGACGCCGTCGAAGGCGAGGTGCGCGTGCCCAAGGACGGCGAACGCTACTTCGCCCTCGTCAAGGTCGACCGCGTCAACGGCCTGACGCCCGAGGAGAGCAAGCACAAGATCATGTTCGAGAACTTGACGCCGCTGTTCCCGAAGGAACAGTTCAAGCTCGAACGCGAGATCAAGAGCGAAGAGAACGTCACCAGCCGCATCATCGACCTGATCGCACCGATCGGCAAAGGCCAGCGCGCGCTGCTCGTGGCGCAGCCCAAGACCGGCAAGACGGTGATGATGCAGCAGCTGGCGCATGCGCTGGTCGCCAACCACCCCGACATCTACCTGATCGTGCTGCTGGTCGACGAGCGGCCCGAAGAAGTGACCGAGATGGTCCGCACGGTGCGCGGCGAGGTCATCAGCTCCACCTTCGACGAGCCGGCGGCCCGCCACGTGCAGGTGGCCGAGATGGTGATCGAGCGCGCCAAGCGCCTGGTCGAGATGAAGAAGGACGTCGTGATCCTGCTCGACTCGATCACCCGCCTGGCCCGCGCCTACAACAACGTGTTGCCGTCGTCCGGCAAGGTGCTCACCGGCGGCATGGACTCGAACGCGCTGCAGCGCCCGAAGCGCTTCTTCGGCGCCGCGCGCAACGTCGAGGAAGGCGGCTCGCTGACCATCATCGGCACCGCGCTGATCGACACCGGCAGCCGCATGGACGACCTGATCTACGAAGAGTTCAAGGGCACCGGCAACTGCGAGATCCACCTCGACCGCCGCATGGCCGAGAAGCGCGTCTACCCGTCGATCCTGATCAACAAGAGCGGCACGCGCCGCGAAGAGCTGCTGCTGCAGCCCGAAATCCTGCAGAAGACCTGGATCCTGCGCAAACTGCTGTACCCGATGGACGAGATCGAGGCGATGGAATTCATCCTCGACAAGATGAAATCCACGAAGAACAACCACGATTTCTTCGACATGATGCGTCGCGGCGGTTGATGCCTGGCGCCACCAGGCTATAATCCGCGGTTTTCCGCATTCCGGAAAGTGCGCCAAAAGGTTTGGCGTGGCTCCCGGCATCACAGCGCTGAAGAGGTTTCCCATGGCCAAAGAAGGCATCCACCCGAATTACCGCGAAGTGTGCTTCGTGGACCTGTCCAACGGTTTCAAGTTCGTCACGCGTTCGTGCGCGCAGACCAAGGAAACCATCAAGATGGAAGACGGCCGCGAGATGGGCCTCATCAAGCTGGAAACCACGAGCGAATCGCACCCGTTCTACACCGGCACCCAGAAGAGCATCGACTCGCTGGGCGGTCGCGTCGAGAAGTTCCGCAACAAGTTTGCGCACCTCTCCACCAAGAAGTAAGCCTCGCGGCTTCAAGCAAACAAGGCAGCCTGCGGGCTGCCTTTTTCATTGGCGCATGCGAAAGATCGTGCCGAACTTGCTGCATCATCGTCGCCGTCCCGCGAACCCCTCACCGCCCTAGCGCCCTTGAACTCGCCCAACCCTGCCCTCGTCACCCAGCGCGCCGCGCAGCGCCTGCCCCGGCTGGCCTTGCTGCTGTTCTGCGCCGCCTACCTGCTGCCCGGCCTGTTCGGCCGCGATCCGTGGAAGGCCGCCGACATGACGGCCTTCGGCTACATGGTCGACATCGCGCAGGGCAGCACCAGCTGGTGGACGCCCACCGTTGCCGGCATCCCGAGCGACTCCGCGCTGCTGCCCTACTGGCTGGGCGCCGTGTTCGTCAAGCTGCTGGGCGGCCTGCTCGGCGCGCCGCTGGCCGCGCGCATCCCGTTCACGCTGCTGCTCGGCGTGACGCTGCTGCTGACCTGGTACAGCACCTACCACTTCGCGCGCACCGAGGCGGCCCAGCCGGTGCCGTTCGCCTTCGGCGGCGAGGCCGACCCGATCGACTATGCGCGTGCCATCGCCGACGGCGCGCTGCTGGCGCTGATGGCCAGCCTCGGGCTGCTGCAGCTGGGCCACGAGACCACGCCCGAGCTCGGTCAACTGGCCAGCGTGTCGCTCTACCTCTACGCGCTCGCGTCCTGCCCGTTCCGCAGCTGGCAGAGCAAGGCGGCCGTGCTGGTGGCGCTGCCGGCGTTGTCGGCCAGCGGCGCACCGATGATCGGCGCGCTGCTCGCCGTCGTCGGCGGCATCGTCTGCGCGCGCTCCAGCTACGAGCCGGCAAGGCGCTTCAGCGCATGGATCGCGTTCGGCGGCGTGCTCGGGCTCATCGTCGCGACGGCGCTGGGCGCCTGGGGCTGGCGGCTCGACGGCTACGTGGAGCTGAACGACTTCGTCAGCCTGGCCAAGCTGTTCGCGTGGTTCATGTGGCCGGGCTGGCTGCTGGCGTTCTGGACGCTGTGGCGCTGGCGTGCCCAGTGGCTGAACCGGCACATCACCGCCCCGCTGGGCTGCGTGGTCGTCAGCGTCGTGGCCTGCCTGGCGATGGGCGGCTCCGACCGCGCGCTGATGCTGGGCCTGCCGCCGCTCGCGGTGCTGGCCGCCTTCGCGCTGCCGACGCTGCACCGCGGCACCTCGGCCGCGATGGACTGGTTCTCGGTGTTCTTCTTCAGCGTCTGGGCACTCGCGATCTGGGTGGTCTACGCCTCGGTCTACACCGGCGTGCCGGCCAAGCCGGCCGCCAACGTCGCGCGCCTGGCGCCGGGCTTCGTGCCCAGCTTCTCGCTGATCGCGCTGCTGGTGGCGATCGCGGCGACGCTGGCGTGGCTGTGGCTGGTCAAGTGGCGCACCGGGCGGCACCGCCATCCGCTGTGGAAGAGCCTGGTGCTGCCGGCCAGCGGCGTGGCGCTGTGCTGGTCGCTGCTGATGACGCTGGGCCTGCCGCTGTTCGACTATGCGCGCAGCTACCGGCCGCTGGTGACGCGCATCGCGCGCAACGTGCCCAGCGATGCCTGCATCGCCGCGCCGGGCTTGAGCCGGGCCCAGCTGGTGGCGCTGGAGTACTTCGGCGGCTACCGCGTCGACGCGACGCTGCCGGCCGACCGCACGACCTGCGAGTTCCTGGTCATCATGGAAACGCTGCGCCGCCAGGCGCCTGCGCCGGCCGGCTGGCAGTTGCTGGCCCGCGAACTGCGGCCGTCGGACAGCGACGAGGTGGCAGCCGTCTACCGCCGCGGCCCGTAGCCAGGATGCCGCCAATCCGGGTCGGTGGTACCGGCGCAGCCCCGGATTGGCATCCGGGCTACGAGATCTGGTCGTTGGTGAGGGGCAGTGCACGCCGCGGATCCGGCGCCGGCTCCAGGAAGCGCACGCGCGCTGCCGGCAACACCAGGCAGAAGCGCGAGCCCTTGCCGATCTCGCTGTGGATGTCGAGCTCGCCGCCGTGCCGCTGCACCACGTGCTTGACGATCGACAGCCCGAGCCCGGTGCCGCCGGTGTCGCGCGAGCGGCTGCCGTCGACGCGGTAGAAGCGCTCGGTCAGCCGCGGCAGGTGCTCGCGCGCGATGCCCGGCCCGGTGTCGCTGACCGCGACCTCGCCGGCACCGTCCTCGCGCACGCGCCAGTTCACCGCGATGCGCCCGCCCTCCGGCGTGTAGCGCACCGCATTCGTCACCAGGTTGCCGACCGCGCTCATCAGCTCGCTCTCGCTGCCGGCCAGCTGCGCCGCGTCGGCGCCCGAGAAGCTCAGCTGGTGCCGCCCCATCGACAGCGCGCTGGCATCGGCCTGCGCCTGCGCGAACAGCTTGCTGACGGCGATCCAGCGGTCGCTGGGCGGCCGCGGGCTGCCTTCCAGCTGGGCCAGCGTCAGCAGGTCGGCCACCAGCGTCTGCATGCGCTGCGTCTGCTGCGACATCAGCGTCAGCACGCGGCGCCGCTCGACCTCGGTCAGCGGCAGGTTGCTCATGGTCTCGATGAAGCCCGACAGCACCGTCAGCGGCGTGCGGATCTCGTGCGACACGTTGGCGACGAAATCGCGCCGCATGCCTTCGGAGCGTTCGCGCTCGGTGACGTCGAGCGACAGCACCAGCTTCAGCCCGTCGCCGTACGGCCGGATGAAGACCGACAGCGTGCCGCGGTTGCGCAGGTCGGGCACCGACACCGCATCGTTGAACCGGCCGGCCTGCAGGTAGCTGACGAAGACCGGCGCGCGCACGAGGTTGGTGACGCGCTGGCGACGATCGCGCACCGGATCGAGCCCGAAGTGATCGGCGGCCACCGAGTTGCACCACTCGATCTGGTCGTTCTGGTCGAGCAGCAGCACGCCGTTGGGCGATGCTTCGATCGCCGACAGGAAGTGCGAGAGCCGCGATTGCTCGTGCGCCACGCTGCGATCGCGCGCCAGCACCGCACGCTCGATGCGGTAGCCCATCTCGCCCCAGAAGCCGGTGTCGCGCGGTGCCGGCCCTTCCATCGAGCCGCTGAGCCAGCGCATCAGCCGGAAGCCGCGCACCGCATCGATCAGCGCCAGGCCACTGACGGACAGCAGCGTTCCGAGCCAGACGCCGATCAGCGGCGCATGCACCATCTCGCCCAGCACATAGCCGATCGCGCCACCCACCGCCATCGCGAGGACGCCGGCCAGGAAGCGCGGCAGCAGCCAACTCATCGGATGCAACCTGCCATCACGCCGACAGGGACTGCACCTGCTGCGTCAAGCGATAGCCCGCGCCACGCACCGTCTCGATCATCTGCGAGCAGTTGACCGGGTTCAGCGCCTCGCGCAGCCGCTTCACGTGCACGTCGACCGTGCGTTCCTCGATGAACACGTGGTCGCCCCACACGCGGTCGAGCAGCTGCGAGCGGCTGTGCACGCGCTCGGGATGGGTCATGAAGAAATGCAGCAGGCGGAACTCGGTCGGACCGACACGCACCTCCTGGCCTTCGCGCGACACGCGGCGCGTCGCCGGGTCGAGCTTCAGCGGCCCGACCTCGACCGCCGAATCCAGCGCCTCGGGCGCCTTGCGGCGCAGCACCGCACGGATGCGCGCCATCAGCTCGTGGGTCGAGAACGGCTTGGTCAGGTAGTCGTCGGCCCCGGCGTCGAGGCCGGAGATCTTGTCGGATTCGGCGGCGCGTGCCGTCAGCATGATGATCGGCAGCTCGCGCGTGCGCGGCTGCGAGCGCCAGCGCTTGGCCAGCGAGATGCCGGATTCGCCCGGCAGCATCCAGTCGAGCACCACCAGGTCGGGCAGCACCCGGTCGACCTGCACCAGCGCCTCGTCGGCGGTGGCGGCGACCACGACTTCGTAGCCGGCATGCCGCAGGTTGATGGACATCAGCTCGGCAATCGCCGATTCGTCTTCGACCACCAGCACCTGGCTCATTCGGGGCTCCCTTGCAGTTGGATCATCGGACGACCATCGACTCCACCGTCTCGACGGTGTTGTGCCGCACGTCGGTGCCCATCACCACGTAGATGATGACCTCGGCGAGGTTCTTCGCATGGTCGCCCACGCGCTCGATGGCCTTGGCGACGAACACCAGGTCGATGCTCGACGAGATGGTGCGCGGGTCTTCCATCATGTAGGTGATCAGCTTGCGCATCAGGCCGTCGAACTCCTGGTCGATCTGGTCGTCCTGCTTCAGCACCTCGAGCGCCTTGGCGGTGTCGAGCCGTGCGAAGGCATCGAGTGCCTTGCGCAGCTGGGCCACCGCCAGCTCGGCCTCGAAGGCCAGGTCGTTGACCGGCAGGCGCAGCCGGCTCGACACGCCGGTGTTGATCAGGCGCTGCACGGTGCGGGCGATGCGCGCCGCCTCGTCGCCGACGCGCTCGAGGTTGGCGATGGTCTTCGAGATCGCGATCAGCAGGCGCAGGTCGCGCGCCGTCGGCTGGCGCCGCGCGATGATGSTGGACAGATCGCGGTCGATCTCCATCTCCATCGCGTTGACGCGCTCCTCGTTGCGCAGCACGTCGCTGGCGATCTCGCCGCTGAAGTTGGTCAGCGCATAGACCGCTTGCGCGACCTGGGATTCGACCAGCCCGCCCATCTCGAGCACGCGCGTCGAGATGCCGCTGAGTTCGGCGTCGAACTGGGTGGAAAGATGCTTGTCCGTCATGGTCTTTGCTCCGCTCAACCGAACCGGCCGGTGATGTAGTCCTCAGTGTCTTTCTTCTTCGGCTTCATGAACAGGTCCGACGTGACGCCGAACTCGATCAGGTCACCGAGGTACATGTACGCGGTGTAGTCGGAACAACGTGCCGCCTGCTGCATGTTGTGCGTGACGATGACCACCGTGTAGTCGTTCTTCAGCTCGTGGATCAGCTCCTCGATCTTGCCGGTGGAGATCGGGTCCAGCGCCGAGCAGGGTTCGTCGAGCAGCAGCACCTCGGGCTTGATCGCGATGCCGCGTGCGATGCACAGGCGCTGCTGCTGGCCGCCGGACAGGCCCGAGCCGCTTTGCGTCAGCTTGTCCTTGACCTCGTTCCACAGCGCGGCCTTCTTCAGCGCCCACTCGACGCGCTCGTCCATCTCGACGCGCGGCAGCGTCTCGAACAGGCGCACGCCGAACGCGATGTTGTCGTAGATCGACATCGGGAACGGCGTCGGCTTCTGGAACACCATGCCGAYCTTGGCGCGCACCAGCGAGACGTCCTGCTTCGACTTGAGGATGTTCTCGCCGTCGACCAGGATCTCGCCTTCCGCGCGCTGTTCGGGGTAGAGCTCGAACATGCGGTTGAAGGTGCGCAGCAGCGTCGATTTTCCGCAGCCCGACGGCCCGATGAAGGCGGTGACCTTCTTCTCGGGGATGTCCAGGTTGATGCGCTTGAGCGCGTGGAAGCTGCCGTAGTAGAAGTTCAGGTTGCGCACCGAGATCTTGGCCTTCTCGGTCACCGGGAGTTCGACTTTGACGTCCATGTCGTTCTTTCTGGTTCTCTAGTGCTTGTTGCGGAACATCACGCGGGCAAAGATGTTCAGTGCCAGCACGCCGAGGGTGATCAGGAACACGCCGGCCCAGGCCAGCTTCTGCCAGTTCTCGTACGGACTCATCGCGAACTTGAAGATGGTCACCGGCAGGTTGGCCATCGGGCCCGACAGGTTGCTGGTCCAGAACTGGTTCGACAGCGCGGTGAACAGCAGCGGCGCGGTCTCGCCGGCGATGCGGGCGAAGGCCAGCAGCACGCCGGTCATCACGCCGGCACGCGCCGCCTTCAGCGTCACGCTGGTGATCACGCGCCACTTCGGCGTGCCCAGTGCATAGGCGGCCTCGCGCAGCGAATGCGGGATCAGCGACAGCATGTTCTCGGTGGTGCGGATCACGACCGGGATCACGATCAGCGCCAGCGCCAGCACGCCGGCGTAGCCCGAGTAGGTCTTGAAGCGCGCGACGATCACCGCGTAGATGAACAGGCCGATCACGATCGACGGCGCCGACAGCAGGATGTCGTTGATGAAGCGGGTGACGCTGCCGAGCCAGGTCTTCTGGCCGTACTCGGCCAGGTAGATGCCGGCCAGCACGCCGATCGGCGTGCCGACCAGCGTGGCCAGCGTCACCATCACCAGCGAGCCGTAGATCGCGTTCGCCAAGCCGCCGATCTCGGCCTGCGGCGCCGGCGTCATCTCGGTCAGCACCGACCAGGTCAGGCCGCCGATGCCGAGGCGGAAGGTCTCGACCAGGATCCAGATCAGCCAGAACAGGCCGAAGGCCATCGCGGCCATCGACAGCGTCAGCGCGACCGCGTTGACGCGGCGGCGGCTGCGCGCCTTGGCCAGCCGGCCGGCCTCGACCGGGCTGATGGCTGCGCCCATGGTGTTGGTTGCGGTGTTCATGAGCGCGATCCCTCGCCCTTCTTGAGCTGCGCGAGCAGCATCTTCGACAGCGACAACACGACGAAGGTGATGAAGAACAGCACCAGCGCCAGGTACAGCAGCGAGGCCTGGTGCAGGCCCTCGCCGGCTTCGGCGAATTCGTTGGCCAGCACCGAGGTGATGCTGTTGGCCGCCTCGAACAGCGACGGGCCGTTCAGCTGGTTGGCGTTGCCGATCACGAAGGTGACCGCCATCGTTTCGCCGAGCGCGCGGCCCAGGCCCAGCATGATGCCGCCGATGACGCCGGTCTTGGTGTAAGGCAGCACCACGCGGAAGACGACCTCCCAGGTGGTGGAACCCAGGCCGTAGGCCGATTCCTTCAGCATCGCGGGCGTCACTTCGAACACGTCGCGCATCACCGCGGCGATGAACGGAATGATCATGATCGCGAGGATGATGCCGGCCGACAGGATGCCGATGCCCACCGGCGCGCCGGAGACAAGGCCCTTGACCACCGGCACGTTGCCGAACGCGGCCTGCAGCGGCTGCTGCACGTACTGCGACAGCACGGGGCTGAACACCAGCAGGCCCCACATGCCGTACACGATGGACGGCACGGCCGCCAGCAATTCGATCGCGACGCCCAGCGGACGGCGCAGCCAGTTGGGCGACAGCTCGGTCAGGAACAGCGCGATGCCGAAGCTCACMGGCACCGCGATCAGCAGCGCGATCGCCGAGGTGGCGAGCGTGCCGTAGATCATCACGAGGCCGCCGTACTGGTCCTTGACGGGATCCCACTCGCTGCGCCACAGGAAGCTCAACCCGTATTCGCGGATGGCCGGCGCGGCGCCGATCACCAGCGAAACGATGATGCCGGCCAGCAGCAGCAGCGTGAGGATCGCGGCGCCGTGCGCCAGCAGCGAGAAGACGGTGTCCGCCCAGGGTGCGGAACGGCGGGCCGAGGGTGGCTGCCCCAGGGGGTCGGAGCGTTGCATCTCGTCTTTGTCGTAGTGCGATGCGGGGAGTGTAGCGGCCACGGTTTTTCCCTCCAGGCGAGGGCGGCGAGGCCTGACGAGGCTCGCCGCCCGAGGTTGCTTGCGGGGATTACTTGTACGCGACAGCCTTGCCCGAGGCGTCCTTGATCTCGCTCCACTGCTTGCGCACCAGCGCCTTCACCGCATCCGGCAGCGAGACGTATTCGAGCTCGGCGGCCATCTTGTCGCCGTTGCCGTAGGCCCAGTCGAAGAACTTCAGCGAGTTCGTCGCCTGCACCGGCTTGTCCTGCGACTTCTGCATCATGATGAAGGTGGCGCCGGTCAGCGGCCAGGCGTCCTTGCCGGCCTGCTCGGTCAGCACCTGGTAGAAGGTCTTGCTCCAGTCGGCGCCGGCGGCGGCGGCCTTGAAGTTGGCATCGTCCGGCGCGACGAAGTTGCCGTCCTTGTTCTTCAGCAGCACGTACGACATCTTGTTCTGCTTCGCGTAGGCGTACTCGACGTAGCCGATCGAGTTGGGCAAGCGCTGCACGTACGACGAGACGCCTTCGTTGCCCTTGCCGCCCGCGCCGGTCGGCCAGTTGACGGCGGTGCCTTCACCGACCTTGTCCTTCCACTCGGTGTTCACCTTCGACAGGTAGTTCGTGAAGATGAAGCTGGTGCCCGAGCCGTCGGCGCGGCGCACCACCGAGATCGCGGCGTCCGGCAGCGGCACGCCGGGGTTCAGCGCGGCCAGCGACGGGTCGTTCCACTTCGTGACCTTGCCCAGGTAGATGTCGCCCAGCGCCTGGCCGGTCAGCTTGATCTGGCCGGGGTTGATGCCCTTGATGTTGACCACCGGCACCACGCCGCCGATCACGGTCGGGAACTGCACCAAGCCGTCCTTGGCCAGTTCGTCGTCCTTCAGCGGCATGTCGGAGGCGCCGAAATCGACCGTCTTCGAGCGGATCTGCTTCAGGCCGGCACCCGATCCGACCGACTGGTAGTTGATGCGGGCGCCGCTGGCCTTGTTGTAGGCCTCGGCCCACTTGGCGTACAGCGGGGCCGGGAACGTGGCGCCGGCGCCGGTGATGTCTTGGGCGACCGCGACCGAGGAGATCGCGCTGACGGCCACCATCGTGGCCACGGACCGGAACGACAGGAAATTCATTGTGCGCACCTTTCGGGTACTGGCTGGAGGAATGCCGGGACTGTAAAAGTGCTGTGTGACAGGCCGGTGACACGAATGGCATCCGACAGGTGTTTTACGCGCCGGAAATCCCTGCGACGCCCGGTGGAAGGCACTGTCATGAAGGATTCACGACCTTGTCACATCGGGTCCATAAGCTGCCAGCCAGCCTCAACCCCCGAAGGAAGAACCCCGATGAACAAGAGAAACTGGCTGATCGCCGGCGCTGCCGCCCTGACCCTGCTCGCCACCGGTTGTGCCACCACCCCGGCACCGAAGACGGTCGCCGAAGTGGCCGCGACGACGCCCGAGCTGTCGACGCTGAACAAGCTGATCAATGACGCCGGCCTGGCCGCGACGCTGAACGGCCCCGGCCCGTACACGATCTTCGCGCCGACGAATGACGCGTTCAAGGCGGTGCCGGCCAAGACCATGGATGCGCTGTCCAAGGACAAGGCCATGCTGACCGCGGTGCTGAACTACCACGTGGTGGCCGGCCAACTGACCTCGGCCGACATCAAGAACGGCCCGGCCAAGACGCTGCAGGGCGGCCACCTGGCGTTGTCGAAGTCAGGCACTTTCGTGACGGTCGAAGACGCCGTCGTGACGCAAGCCGACCTGAAGGCCAGCAACGGCGTCGTTCAGATCGTCGACCGCGTCTTCATCCCGGCCACGAAGTAAGGCCCCGGTCAGGCGCGCAGGGTGTCGGCCAGGCGCTCTGCGCAGGCCTTGGCCTGGGCCGCATCGCGCGCCTCCACCATCACGCGCACCAGCGGCTCGGTGCCGGAGGGGCGGATCAGCAGCCGGCCTTCGTTGCCGAGTTCGCGCTGCACCGCCGCCTGCGTTTCGGCCAGCTTCGGGGCGGCTTTCCAGTCCTGCCCCGGCTTCAGCTTCACATTGATCAGCACCTGCGGGAACAGCGTCACCGCCTCGACCAGCTGGGCCAGCGACTTGCCGCTGCGGCTCACCGCCTGCAGCACCTGCAACGCGCTGACGATGCCGTCGCCGGTGGTGTGCTTGTCGAGCGCGAGCAGGTGGCCCGAGCCCTCGCCGCCCAGCAGCCAGCCGCGCGCCGACAGCTCTTCCAGCACGTAGCGGTCGCCGACCTTGGCGCGCACGAACTCGATGTCCTGCGCCTTCAGCGCCACCTCGACCGCCATGTTGGTCATCAGCGTGCCCACCGCGCCCGGCACGCGCTGGCCCTGCGCCAGGCGGTCGGCCACCATCACGTACAGCAGCTCGTCGCCGTTGTAGAGCCGGCCCTCGGCGTCGACCAGCTGCAACCGGTCGGCATCGCCATCGAGCGCGACGCCGTAGTCGGCCCGGTGCTCGCGCACCGCCTTGACCAGGGCCGCCGGCGCAGTGGCACCGAAGCCGTCGTTGATGTTGACGCCGTCGGGGCTGCAGCCGATCGCGACCACCTCGGCGCCGAGTTCATGGAACACGTCCGGCCCGCACTGGTAGGCGGCCCCGTGCGCCGCATCGACGACCACCTTCAGGCCCTTCAGCGACAGGTCATTGCTGAAGGTGCTCTTGCAGAACTCGACGTAGCGGCCGCGCGCGGCCTCGAGCCGGCGCGCCTTGCCCAGGCGGGCCGAATCGACCCATTGCGGCTCCTGCGCGAGCGTGGCCTCGACGCGCTGCTCCCATTCGTCGGGCAGCTTCTCGCCGCGGGCCGAGAAGAACTTGATGCCGTTGTCGGGGAAGGCGTTGTGCGATGCGCTGATCACGACGCCCAGGTCGAGCCGCAGCGCACGCGTCAGGTAGGCGACGCCCGGCGTCGGCAGCGGCCCGGTCAGCAGCACGTCGACACCGGCCGACGCGAAGCCCGCTTCGAGCGAGGACTCGATCATGTAGCCGGAGATGCGGGTGTCCTTGCCGATCAGCACCGTGGGCTTGTCGATGCCCGACTTCAGCACGCGGCCGACGGCATGGCCCAGGCGCAGCATGAAATCGGGCGTGATCGGGGACTGCCCGACCGTGCCGCGAATGCCGTCGGTGCCGAAATAGGTTCTGCTCATGCTGTGGTCTCCACGCCCAGGCTCGGTGAGGTCGGGATTTTGCGGCAATCAGGGGCGCCCGAGCCCGATCAGGCCGGCCGCACCCCACACCTTGAGGGCATCCACTGTGGGGGTCACGTCGTGGACCCGCAACACGCTGGCGCCGTTCTGCACCGCGCCGAGCGCGGCCGCGAGGCTGCCCGCCAGGCGCTCGCCGACGGCCCGGCCGGTGACGGCGCCCAGGCTGCTCTTGCGCGACCAGCCGGCCAGCACCGGCCGGCCGTCGGCCAGCAGCTCGCGCTGGCGCGCCAGCAGCGCGAAGTTGTGCTCCACGGTCTTGCCGAAGCCGATGCCGGGGTCCACCACCAGCCGGTCGGCCGCGACACCGCGGGCCAGCAAGGCTTCGCAGCGCCCACGCAGGAAGGCCCGCACCTCGGCCACGACATCGTCGTAATGCGGCGCGGCCTGCATCGATTTCGGTTCGCCCTGGGCGTGCATCAGGCAGATGCCGCAGCGCGGATGGGCCGCCACGGCGGCTTCCGCACCCGGTCCGCGCAGCGCGAAGATGTCGTTGACGATGTCGGCGCCCAGGTCCAGCGCGGCCTGCATCACCTCGGCCTTGCAGGTGTCGATCGACAGCGGCACGCCGAGCTTCAGCGCCTCGCGCAGCACCGGCACCAGGCGGGCCAGCTCCTCGGCCAGCGGCACCGGGTCGGCACCGGGCCGGCTCGATTCGGCACCCAGGTCGAGGATGTCGGCACCCTCCTTCAGCAACTGCTCGCAGTGCGCCAGCGCCGCGCGCGTGCTGGCATGGGCACCACCGTCCGAGAACGAATCGGGCGTGATGTTGACAATGCCCATCACGCGGGGGCGGTCGAGGTCGATGGTGAAGCGCGTGGTCTGCCAGTGCATCGTGGATTCTCCTCGCCATGAAAAAACGGGGCCGAAGCCCCGTTGTCTGATCGAACCGGCGAACCGGCGAAGCGCTCAGGCCGCGGCCGGTGCGCCGTCCGGCTTGACGGGCGGCGTCGTGCCGCTCGGCTTGCCGGAAGCCGGGCCCCAGTCCTTCGGCGGACGCGGCGGGCGGCCGTTCATGATGTCGTCGATCTGGTCGGTGTCGATGGTTTCCCATTCGAGCAGCGCCTTGGCCATCGCGTGCATCTTGTCCTGGTTGTCCTCGATCAGCTTGCGCGCGATCGCGTACTGCTCGTCGATGATGCGGCGGATCACGTCGTCGACCTTCTGCATCGTCTGTTCCGACACGTTGACCTGCTTGGTCACCGAGCGGCCCAGGAAGACTTCGCTCTCGTTCTCGGCATAGACCATCGGGCCCAGCTCATCGGTCATGCCGTAGCGGGTGACCATGTCGCGCGCCATCTGCGTCGCACGCTCGAAGTCGTTCGACGCGCCGGTGGTCATCTGGTGCATGAACACCTCTTCGGCGATGCGGCCGCCGAACAGCATGCTGATCATGTTCAGCATGTACTCGCGGTCGTAGCTGTAGCGATCCTTCTCGGGCAGCGACAGCGTGACGCCCAGCGC
The DNA here is from genome assembly GCF_056404395.1 of Rhizobacter sp. P2_D12. Classification (NCBI taxonomy): domain Bacteria; kingdom Pseudomonadati; phylum Pseudomonadota; class Betaproteobacteria; order Burkholderiales; family Sphaerotilaceae; genus Rhizobacter; species Rhizobacter sp. P2_D12. The sequence continues at coordinate 19,097 of NZ_JBFUEB010000094.1, forward strand.
ACGGCCACGCGGGATGATCGTGACCTTGTGGACCGGATCGAGCTTGGGCAGCATGCGGCCGATCAGCGCGTGGCCGGCCTCGTGGTACGCGGTGTTGCGGCGCTCTTCCTCGTCCATGACCATCGATTTGCGCTCGGCGCCCATCATGATCTTGTCCTTGGCGCGCTCGAAGTCGATCATCTCGACGACGCGGCCGTTGCGGCGCGCGGCGAACAGCGCGGCCTCGTTGACCAGGTTGGCCAGGTCGGCACCCGAGAACCCCGGGGTGCCGCGCGCCAGGATGTCGGCGCGGATGTCCGCACCCACCGGCACCTTGCGCATGTGCACGTTGATGATCTGTTCGCGGCCGCGGATGTCGGGCAGGGTCACGTAGACCTGGCGGTCGAAGCGACCCGGACGCAGCAGCGCCGGATCCAGGATGTCGGGACGGTTGGTCGCCGCCATCACGATGACGCCCAGGTTGGTCTCGAAGCCGTCCATCTCGACCAGCATCTGGTTCAGCGTCTGCTCGCGCTCGTCGTTGCCGCCGCCGAGGCCGGCACCGCGGTGGCGACCGACCGCGTCGATTTCGTCGACGAAGATGATGCAGGGGGCGCTCTTCTTGGCCTGCTCGAACATGTCGCGCACGCGGGCCGCGCCGACGCCGACGAACATCTCGACGAAGTCGGAGCCCGAGATGCTGAAGAACGGCACCTTGGCTTCACCGGCGATCGCCTTGGCCAGCAGCGTCTTGCCGGTGCCCGGAGGGCCGACCAGCAGCACGCCGCGCGGAATGCGGCCGCCGAGCTTCTGGAACTTCTGCGGGTCTTTCAGGAAGTCGACCAGCTCCTTGACCTCTTCCTTGGCCTCGTCGCAACCGGCGACGTCGGCGAAGGTGGTGGAGTTGTTGGCCTCGTCGAGCATGCGCGCCTTCGACTTGCCGAAGCTGAACGCACCGCCCTTGCCGCCGCCCTGCATCTGGCGCATGAAGTAGATCCACACGCCGATCAGCAGCAGCATCGGTCCCCAGGAGCCGAGGATGCTCAGCAGGATCGACGGCTCCTCGCGGGGCTTGACGTCGAACTTGACGTTGTTGTTGATCAGGTCGCCGACCAGGCCGCGGTCGAGGAAGGTTGCGGTGGTGCGCAGGTCCTTGTCGTCGGTGGTCTTGGCCTTGATCTCGGTGCCCGACGGGCCTTCCTGCAGCTGCACGCTCTTGATCCGCTTGCTGCGCACTTCCTCGAGGAAGTCGGAGTAGCCGATCTGGCTGCCTTGCATTGCACCCTTGTCGAACTGCTTGAACACGGTGAACAGCACGAGTGCGATCACCAGCCAGACAGCGACTTTGGAGAACCATTGATTGTTCACCGCGGCTCCTTCTTGCGATAAATCCTCAGCGCTGGCACAGGACGTGCCCAGCATCCACGGCATCTGGGGACGATTCTAGTCCACACAACCCAAGCGGGTTCACGAACGCTTATCGACCTGGATACCAGGATTCTTGAGTCCGATTCCGACCAAAAAGGTTTCCGACGATTTGTCGCGCGAAGCCTTGGGTTTGATGGGTTTCACGACGCGGAAGGTTTTCTTGAACATCTCGACCAGCTGGCTGTGGCCGCTGCCATGGAAAACCTTGCTGACCAGTGCGCCATTCGGCGTCAGGTGGTTCTGCGCGAATTCGACCGCCAGCTCGACCAGGTGCTCCATGCGGGCGGCGTCCGAGCTCTCGATGCCCGACAGGTTGGGCGCCATGTCGGAGATCACCACGTCGACCGGCCGGCCGCCGACCTGCTCGTGCAGCTGCGCCAGCACCGCGTCCTCGCGGAAATCGCCCTGGATGAAGAGGACGCCCTCGATCGGCTCGAACGGCAGGATGTCGAGCGCGATGATGGTGCCGTTGAGCTCGCCGACCGCCGCCCCGCCGCTGCCGGTCTCCTTGGGCGCGAACTTGCGGCGCACGTACTGGCTCCAGGCCCCGGGCGCGGCGCCCAGGTCGACCACCAGCTGGCCCGGGCGGATGAGCTTGAGTTCCTCGTCGATTTCCTTCAGCTTGTAGGCGGCACGGGCGCGATAACCCTCTTTCTGGGCCAGCTTGACGTAGGTGTCGTTGAGGTGGTCGTGCAACCACGCCTTGTTGACTTTCTTGCTTTTTGTCTTGGTTTTCATTGGCTTACGCTCATCGCAAACGATAATACCCAGATGCCTGCCATTGAACTGACTCCTGCCCAGCGCAAGGAAAAACGCGCCGAAGCCCACCACCTGAACCCGGTCGTCATGATCGGCGGTGACGGCCTGACTCCCGCCGTGCTGAAGGAGGCGGATTCCGCCCTCAATTCCCACGGCCTGATCAAGGTGCGCGTGCTGTCCGACGAACGCGACAACCGTGAGGCGATCCTGGCCCAGTTGAGCGACCAGCTCAATGCCGCCCCGATCCAGCACATCGGCAAGCTGCTGGTGCTGTGGCGCCCGATGCCGCCGAAGGAAAAGGCCGAACGCGAAGACCGCATGCCCGGCCCGCGCACCGTCAAGATCCTGAAGTTCTCGAAGAGCGGCAACCACCGCCCGCAGGTCAAGAAGATCAAGGTGCTGGGCAACCAGCGCGTGGCGGCCGGCGGCGAGATCAAGCGGGCGAAGAAGCGCATCACCAGCCTGAAGAAGACGGCCACCGACTGATCAGCCCCCGGGCTTGGGCGCATTCAGGCGCCAGGCCAGCACCAGCAGCACCAGCGTCTTCAGCGCATACAGGCCCATCGCCAGCCCGTGCAGCGCGCCGAACGACATGCCGCCCTGCCCGGCCTTCGCCGCCGCCAGCGCCGGCAACAGCCCGAAATGACCCAGTACGGTGCAGAACGCGACGCCCAGCAGCATCAGCGCATCGGCACCCAGCACGCTGCCGCCCGCCTCGGTCATCTGCCAGATGCGGCGCAGCATCAGCAGCAGCAGCACCGTCAGCCCGAGGCTCAGGTAGGCCTCCTGCTGGAACATGCGCCCGGCGATGCGGCCGGCGGTTTCCGGAAAGGTGCTCGCGAACCCCGCCGGCGCACCGATGAAGCCGATGCCCAGCAGCACGCCGGCCCACAGGCCCGACAGGTAGGCGGCCAGCCGCTGCAAGCGCGCCGGGCTCATCATCAGATGTAGCGGACTTCGACGATCTCGTAGCTCTTGACGCCGCCCGGCGCCTGCACGTCGGCCACGTCGCCGGCTTCCTTGCCGATCAGCGCGCGGGCGATCGGCGAGCTGATCGAGATGCGGCCTTCCTTCAGGTCGGCTTCATCGTCGCCAACGATCTGGTAGGTGACCGAGGCGCCGGACTTCTCGTCCTCGAGCTCGACGGTGGCGCCGAACACCACGCGGCCTTCGGCATTCAGCGCCTTCGGATCGATGATCTGCGCGGCGGCCAGCTTGCCCTCGATCTCGAGGATGCGGCCTTCGATGAAGCCCTGCTTGTCCTTGGCCGCCTCGTATTCGGCGTTTTCCGACAGGTCGCCCTGCGCGCGCGCCTCGGCGATGGCCTGGATGACCGCATGGCGCTCCACCGTCTTCAGCCGGTGCAGTTCCTCCTTGAGTTTTTCGGCACCGCGCACGGTGATGGGGATGGTGGTCATGGTGGAACCTTGGAGGCAAAAATGAAACCGCCGCCCTCTCCTTTGCAGGAGGCCCGGCGGCGGCCGATCGAGTCGAAGAAAGTTTAGTGCAGTTCGCGGTGCAGCTCTTGCAGGGAAAGCACGACCAGATCGTCCTGGTGCTTCATGCCTTCCACCGCCGCTTCGCAGCCGGCCATGCTGGTGTAGTAGGTCACGCGGTTGGCGAGCGCCGCCTGGCGGATGTGGCGCGAATCGGCGATCGCCGTGCGCGTTTCATCCACCGTGGTGAACACCAGCTGGATCTCGCCGGCCTTCACCATGTCGACGATGTGGGGGCGGCCGTCCTTCACCTTGTTGACCGCCTTCACCGGCACGCCGCCCTCGGCGATGGCCGCCGCCGTGCCCTTGGTGGCGACCACCTGGAAGCCGAGCGCGTGCAGGTCGCGCGCGACGACGACGGCCCGCGCCTTGTCGCCGTTCTTGACCGTGATGCACACCGTGCCGCGGTCGGGCAGGCGCGAGCCGGCGCCGAGCTGGCTCTTCAGCATCGCTTCGCCGAAGGTCCGGCCCGTGCCCATCACCTCGCCGGTGGAGCGCATCTCGGGGCCGAGGATCGGGTCGACACCCGGGAACTTGTTGAACGGGAAGACGGCTTCCTTGACCGAGAAATACGGCGGGATCACCTCGCGCGGCAGCTTGCCGTGGCGGTCCTTCTGCGACGACAGCTTCTGGCCCACCATGCAACGCGCCGCGATCTTCGCGAGCGCCTGGCCGGTGGCCTTGGACACGAAGGGCACGGTGCGCGACGCGCGCGGGTTCACTTCGAGCACGTAGACCACCGCGTCGGCGCCCTCGCCCTGGATCGCGAACTGCGTGTTCATCAGGCCCTTGACCTTCAAGGCCCGGGCCATCAGCACCGTCTGGCGGCGCAGCTCGTCCTGCAGGCTCTTGGGCAGCGAGTACGGCGGCAGCGAGCAGGCCGAGTCGCCCGAGTGGATGCCCGCCTGCTCGACGTGCTCCATGATGCCGCCGATCATCACCTCTTCGCCGTCGCTGATGCAGTCGACGTCGACCTCGATCGCGTCGTCGAGGAAGCGATCCAGCAGCACCGGCGACTTCTCCGACACCTTGACCGCTTCGCGCATGTAGCGCTCCAGGTCCTTCTCGCCATGCACGATCTCCATCGCGCGGCCGCCCAGCACGTAGCTCGGGCGCACCACCAGCGGGTAGCCGATCTCGGCGGCCAGCGTCTTGGCGGCCTCTTCGGTGCGCGCGGTGCGGTTCGGCGGCTGCTTCAGGCCGACCTGGTGCAMGAGCTTCTGGAAGCGCTCGCGGTCTTCGGC
>NZ_JBFUEB010000095.1:0-24002 GCF_056404395.1 Rhizobacter sp. P2_D12
CGCTCGGCCTGCTCGCCCAGGACCTGCGCGCGCTGGCCCGGCTGGCCGCGGCACGGCATGCGACCTGCTTGCCTGGGTGAATCCCAGGCCATGAACAGGTGCACGGCGCCTGTTCCCGACAAAAAATGACATCCCGCGACCGCGTACCGACCCGTTTGGGCGGAACCGTTTCCACATTGTTTCTTTCGATGCTGCTGCTGGGCGGCTGCGGTGCCGGGTCGGACAAGGACGATGCGTCGGCTCCGCCGCCAGTCAGCGGGACGCCCGCGCCGGCCCCGGCACCGAGCCCGGCGCCAGCACCGGCTCCTGCACCCTCGCCTGCGCCCTCACCCTCGCCGGCGCCCGCTCCGGCCCCTGCACCGGCTCCCAGCCCGTCCCCATCGCCCAGCGCATTGACACTGCCGATCGAGGTGCTGGGCAACGGCTCGCCCACCGCACCCACCATCGCCGAGGCCCGCCTCGACGTCGACGCCGCCAAGCTCGGCAGCGCGACCCGCCTGTACCTGCTGTGCCACCGCTGCGGCTTCTACGGCGCGCCCGAGTTCGAGGCCACCCGCAGTGCGCCGCCGAAGGTCAAGGCCAGCCTGCGCGTGCTGGGCGGCACCGAGCCGGCCAACGACGCGCAGGTGCCGTGGCTGGACATCACCGACCAGACCGTCACGCTGGCCGACAACGAGCGCCTGCACGGCGGCGTCAACGGCGGCTTCTACACGACGCGCATCACGCTGGCGCTCGACGCCGCGACCCAGGCCCGCCTGGTGGCCTGGCCGCGCAGCAACCGCATCCAGTTCCGCTTCAACGGGACCGATGGCRAATCGAACGGCTTTCGCGTGCTCGACCTGCAGCTGCGCAGCGATGCCAACGCGAGCCTGGCGCTGAATGCGGTGCAGCGCACCGACCCGAAGGCCGAGAAGGACGCCGGCAAGGCCTATGGCAACGACGTCGAGCTCGGCAAGGCGCTGTGGTATGCCCGCGGTTCGCTCGCCAAGTCGCCGCTGGTCAACCGCACGCTGCAGGCCTCGTGCTCGTCGTGCCACGCGTCCGACGGCCGCGACCTGCAGTATTTCAACTACTCGAACAACGCGATCGTGCAGCGCAGCCGCTACCACGGCCTGAGCGAGGCGCAAGGAAAGCAGATCGCCGCGTTCATCCGCTACTCGTTGCAGGACGTGCCGCACGCGCCCAAGGCCAGCCCGTGGAACCCGCCGTACCAGCCGGGCCCGGGGCTGGACTRCACCGGCATCGGCTGCGAGACGCAGTGGGCCGCCGGCGCCGGCCTGGAGGCGGTGCTCGACACCGCGGCCGACGGCACCAAGGCGCTGTTCGGCAAGCCGCTGAATGCCGCGCTGTCGGTGTCGCAGGCCGACGTGGACCGGGTGATGAACCCGAACGCGACCATGAACACGCGCGAGATGCAGATCCCGATGCAGTTCCCCGACTGGAACGCCTGGCTGCCGACCACGCACCCGTATGACGTGTGGCCCGCGGGTGCCAGCGCGACCGGCGCGTTCGACGGCGGCGCGCAGTTCGCGAGCGACGGCAAGAAGGACCCGAACGGCAAGTACCAGGCGCTGCTCGCGTGGCTGGCCGCGCACAAGAACCCGAACGGCGTGCACGGCGACTGGAGCCACCTGAAGGTCGACGAGCGGGTGCAGGCGAAGGCGATGATGCAGCAGTTCGGCTGGGAGGGTTACCAGTTTCTTGGCGGCGGGCGCGGCAACCACATCGCCGCCAGCGGCCAATATGGCGCGCAGGTGGGCGCGGCCAACCTGCAGAAGCTGGCCTCGGCCGCCACCACCACATCCAACCCGGCCGCCTTCACGACCAATGCCTTCATCGAGCGCGCGGTCGGCAGCCTGCTGCACTGGAACGCCGTCAAGCAATGGGAGATGGTGCAGGCCTGGGGCCTCGAGGGCAACCAGCAATGGTTCATCGGCGACAAGGACGCGCAGACCGGCGCCTGGAAGCCGCGCGGCGAGGCGCACGGCTGGCCGTTCAACACCGTCAGCGTGTTCTTTCTCGCGCCGCACATGGTCTACCAGCAGGACACCGACGCCAGCGGCAAGATCACCCGCGAGTGGACCAACGCATGGGAGGCGAACAACATCGTCGGCTCGTACTACCGCACCAACCAGTGGTACCAGCTGCAGATGTCGATCAACCCGGGCGCGCAGAGCGACTGGGTCAACTTCCCGATGGACTGGCCGTACCTGACCGCGTTCGACGACTACCTGGGCATGAAGGTGGGCGCGGCGACGCCGGCCGCGAAGGCGGCGCAGGACACGCACTACGTGCGCTTGCTGCAGGCGCGCATCAAGTCGGCGCAGTACGTCAACAACGGCATCGTGCTGTACGACCCGGCCCAGCCCGACCTGTTCGCCAACCGCGGGCGCTACGGCCGCGGCCAGGTGGCCAAGCACCTGGCGGTGACCGGCTTCATCGACACCGCCACCAACAACGGCAACGGCAAGTCGAAGTACCGCTTCCTGGACGACCTGGACCCGGGCCTGTACCTGCGCATGGTGAACGGCGCGGTCAGCCAGTTCAACACGCTGTATGCGCAGACTGATGCCGCGGCGTGGCGCCGCTGCGACCCGAACAACTCGCAGCTGGGCGAGCCCGAACCCTGGGCCGGCTTTCGCTACTGCCTGGACGCGCAGCGCACGCCGCTGGGCAAGGCCGCCGACGGCAGCTTCTTCATGAACCAGGTGAACTACCGGGCCAACACCGAACAGACCGAGCAGTACGGGCTGTGGAAGGCGACGCAGATGGGGGTCGACCCCGCGCGCTTGAAGCCGTGGTCGGACTGGATCGAGAGGATGTGGGCGAAGCCGTGAGGGGTGCAGGGGTCAATCGAACAAGTCCTCGATGGGCTTCCAGCACCTTGCGCACTCGGCAAGCAGCTCGCGACCCTCGTCGGTCATGACCGCGGAAGTCTCGATCTCGTGAAACAGGGCCAGCAATCGAACCATCGAGGCGTGGGAACCCGGAATGAAATTGCCCAGCGCAGAGGTCTGGCCGTACATGTCGACGATCGAGGCCAGCTGCCGGGGAACCCAGCTCCTGATCGCGTCGATACCGTCGAACTGAAAAGCGCGTTGAAACTGCAGGCCGCAGGCATCGATCCAGAGCGAGAAGGACCCGTCGCCGCGTCGCAGCCCGAGCGGCGTCAGGACATCCTCGAGACCGGCACCGCTGCGTACCAGGGTAGCCATGCAGGAGGCAATGAGCTCACGGTTGCGTGGCAAACGATCATGGCATCTCAGCAGATCGACCAGGAGCTTTCGGCATGCATCCTTCTCTCCGTGGAATGCGCGTTCCCATGTCCGCACCATGAGGCACGACTGCAACGACCCGGCCGGAATCAAGGCAGTCAACGCCGCCATCATCGTCTCCAGCGGCTCATCTGAACCGTTCTGCCGCTCGACGCGCACCAGAAATCGGTACAGCAGATGCCCCAGCACGCTGGGAAGCAGCTCCGCCTCCAGGCGGTCGGCACGGGTTGCCTCCGTCAAGCCGACGATTCCCGCCAGGTACCTGAAAGACTGCGGGTCGTATACGGTGCGAAGGCCGACGAGGAGCGTCGCCATGCGGCCACCCGCACCCAGGAAGTGAGCCGCAAACTCCTGCATGAACTCGTCACGCCCGACGTCATGAAGAGAGATGGCGGAGCTGAGCAGTACATGCCGTTGCCAGCGGCAGTCCCTGCCTTCTCCATCGGGATCCACTGCGCGCAGCATGTGCCGGGCCAAGGCTTCCCGCTCATGCGGCGCCAGGTTCGGTCGCCGCAGGATCTTCATGCCGCAGCGCAATGCATTCACAGCATCCTGTGACAGGCACCATTGGCACAACGCCGCGCCCAGGCCGGCATGCTTCGGCGAGTCCACCGGTGCACGCTCCCAATGGCCCAGCATCGACTTCATCACCCCGGCAGCGGCATCGGTGCACGCGAGATCCTTCAGCGTGCTCTGGAAGCTCGGCATCCCGAACAACCCTGGATACCGATCGGCAACGCCCAGGAGCTCTTCGGTCGGACCAGGCGGCCCTGGACGGGTCTGCGGTGCCTGCCGGACCGGTGCCAATCCGTTCCACCATCGCGCCACGGCAGACACCGGGTCCTCATGGTCCTGCTCACCGGCCGGACGCCCAGGGTTTCCGCCTCGCGGGATTTCCGGAGGACCCACCGTCGAAAGCCTGCGTCTTTTCCCGAGTCCCTGCACGACCTCTCCTGCACTCCCGTGTTGACCCGCGCTGAGTGACCACTCCTCCCACCCGGTTCCACGAACCCGCAGCCCGACCAGGGCGGCCTGCAGGCCAGGCACCCACCCGCCCCCGAAAGCCGTCAAAATGCCCGGCATTCCAACGTTTTCCCCCGCCACCATGAAAAGCGACTTCGGATTGATCGGCCTGGCCGTGATGGGCCAGAACCTGGTGCTCAACGTCGAGAGCCACGGTTTCCAGGTCAGCGTCTTCAACCGCACCACGGCCACCACCGATGAGTTCATCGCCCGCCACCCGGGCAAGAAGCTGGTGGGCAGCCGCACGCTCGAGGAGTTCGTGCAGAGCCTCTCCACGCCGCGCAAGATCCAGATCATGGTGAAGGCCGGTGCGCCGGTCGACGCGGTGATCGAGCAGCTGATCCCGCTGCTGTCGCCCGGCGACATCGTGATCGACGGCGGCAACAGCCTGTACACCGACACCGAGCGCCGCGACGCTTACCTCGCCAGCAAGGGCCTGCGCTTCATCGGCGCCGGCGTCTCCGGCGGCGAGGAAGGCGCGCGCAAGGGCCCGTCCATCATGCCCGGCGGCCCCCTGTCGACCTGGGAGGTGATGAAGCCGATCTTCGAAAGCATCGCGGCCAAGGTGGACGGCGAACCCTGCGTGATCCACATCGGCCCGGGCGGCGCCGGCCACTACGTGAAGATGATCCACAACGGCATCGAGTACGGCGACATGCAGCTGATCTGCGAGGCCTACAGCTTGTTCAAGGCCGCCGGCTTCACCACCGACGAGATGGCCGCCATCTTCAACCAGTGGAACGAAGGCGAGCTGCAGAGCTACCTGATCCAGATCACCGGCAAGGCGCTAGAGCAGAAGGACCCGGAAACCGGCCGGCCCATCGTCGAGCTGATCCAGGACAAGGCGGGCCAGAAGGGCACCGGCCAGTGGACGCTGCTGAACGCAGCCGAGAACGCGGTGGTGATCAGCACCATCAATGCCGCGGTCGAGGCGCGCGTGCTGTCTTCGCAGAAGAAGCAGCGCGTGGCGGCCAGCAAGGAACTGAAGGGGCCGGTGGTGAACCTGTCGCCGGTGAAGAGCCAGCTGGTGGCCAAGGTGCACGATGCGCTGTATGCGTCCAAGGTGATCAGCTACGCGCAGGGCCTGGACCTGATGAAGACCATGGGCGAGAAGAAGGGCTGGGGCCTGGACCTGGGCCGCATCGCGGCGATCTGGCGCGGCGGCTGCATCATCCGCGCGCGCTTCCTGAACCGCATCACCGACGCCTACCGCAGCAACCCGGGCCTGTCGAACCTGATGCTGGACCCGTTCTTCAAGGAACTGCTGAACCGCACGCAGCAGAACTGGCGCGAGACGGTGGCGCTGGCCGTCACCAACGGCATCCCGGTGCCGGCCTTCAGCGCGTCGCTCGGCTACTACGACAGCTACCGTGCCGAGCGGCTGTCGGCCAACCTGCTGCAGGCGCAGCGCGACTTCTTCGGCGCGCACACCTACGAGCGCACCGACAAGCCGGAAGGCCAGATGTTCCACACCGAGTGGCCCGAAGTCATCGGCTGACCCGATCGGTCGACCAGGAGACCCGCGATGAAGCGAAGCGTGTTGTTGGCGTTGTTGTCCGCTGCGGCGGTGTGGGCCCATGCGGCCGACGAGGAGCCGTCGAAGATCCAGCGTGCCGCGTCGTCGGTCGGCAGCACCGCGTCGTCGGTCGCCACCAAGACCGGCCATGCGATCCAGCATGGCGCCGAGGTCACCGGCGCGGCCATCCAGAAGGCGGCCGAGAAAACCGGCAACGCGGTGCGCAAGGGGGTCGAGAAGACCGGCGCGGCGATCAAGAAGGGCGGCGAGAAGGTCGAGTCGGTGGCCAAGCCGTCGTCGTCGGCCGACTGACACCGCCGGCTCAGCGCAGCCGCTCTTTCACGACCGCGCGCAGGCGCTGGATCATCTCGGGCGTCAATTCGCCCAGCACGCCGCGCCGCTCGGGCGGGATGTGGCCAGCGGCATCGCTGTCGGGGTCGAACACGTAGTGCTGGAAGATCGCGGCCCAGCCGCGACGTTCTTCGGCGGGCAGCGTCCGCACGCTCATCAGCGCATGCAGCAGCGCGTGCACCGCCGACGGCGCCGGGCCGCCGCCCTGCGTGTCCACCGCCAGCGCACCGCGCCACCAGTAGTTCACCAGCACGTTGAAGGATTCCAGCGACTGCACGTGGTGCCACCACAGCGCGGGGATGAAGATCGCGTCGCCGGGCGCCAGCTCGGCCACCTGCGCGGCGGCCATCGCTTCGCGGAACCGCGGGAAACGCTCGAGATCGGGATCGTTGAAATCGACCATGCTGATCGGCGTGGGTGTCGGCGCATGGTCGAGCGGGCCGATGTAGAGGTTGCCGATCTGCTCGGGCGCGAACAGCGTGAAGCGGCGCCGCCCGCTCACCACGCAGGCGATGTTGCTGGATTCATCGAAATGCGCCGGCGTCGTGATCGCGTTGCCGAGCCAGATGCGCGGCGCGATGCCGTCGCCGAGCAAGGGCAGCCGGTTCTCGTCCATGAAACCCGGCAGGCATTCGGGGATCAGCGCGCTCTGCACCGCCACCGCCGGCGGGTTGGGGAAGTTCGAGTAGCGCAGCACCTGCTCCAGCACCGTGCTGAGCGGCAGCCGGTTGCGCATGAAGTTGAAGCCGCTCATGTCGGCGTTGTAGAAGATGCGCCCCTTCTGGTCGGGCGGCGTCATCACGGCATCGACGGCGCTGCCGTTGTCGTGGTCGGCCAGGTACTGCGCGATCGCGACCGGTGACGCGAGGCCGCGCTGCACCGCCGGCCAGCCCTTCACCAGGCCGCGCAGGATCATCGGGCGGTAGCCGCTGAGCACCTCTCGGCGCAAGGTGTCGGCGTCGGTCTCGAAGGTTTCAGGGATGGGCGTGCGGGAGATCGGCATGGTCTGCCGAGCATAGCTGAGCCAGTGCGGCGGCCACCTCGGCGATCACCGGCGCCCAGTCGCCGCGCGCCGGCTGGCGGAACAGCCGCAGCGCGCCCGGGTACCACGGCGAATCGTCGCGATCGACAAGCCAGCGCCAGTCGGTCATCTGCCAGGGCAGCAGCACCCAGCAGGGCTTGCCGAGCGCACCGGCGAGGTGGGCGACGGCGGTGTCGACGCAGAGCACCAGGTCCAGCGCCTGCACCAGGGCCGCGGTGTCGGCGAAGGTCTCGAGTTCGCCGCCCAGGTGCAGCGCGACCGGCGCGCGCATGGCTTCGTCCTCGCCCGCGCCCTTCTGCAGGCTGATGAAGTGCACGCCGGCCAGCGCGGCGAGCGGTGCCAGCGTGTCGATCGACGGCAGCGAGCGCTCGTCGTCGTTCTCGAAGGACGGGTTGCCTTTCCAGATCAGGCCGATGCGCAGGCCATGCAGGCCGCCCAGGCGCGCCTGCCACGGCACGACGGCCGCCGGATCGGCGCGCAGGTAGGGCAGCGCCGCGGGGATCGTGCCGGGCCGCGTGCCCAGCAGCTGCGGCACGCTGGTGGCGGAGGTCCAGCAGTCCCAGTGCGCGGCCGGCAGCGGGTCGTCGGCCGACAGCACCTCGTCGACACCGGCCAGCGTGGCGAGCAGCTGTTGCAGCGACGGCGGGCCGAGCAGGCTCACGCGGCGTGCGCCGGCCTGCTTCAGCAGCGTCGCGAAGCGGGCGAACTGGATCATGTCGCCGAAGCCGCCTTCCAGGCCGACCAGCACCGCGCGGCCGGCGAGCGGCTCGCCGTGCCAGCGCGGGCAGCCAGCGCGGTCCTCCAGCTCGCATTGCCAGCTGCGGCGCGCGTAGTGGGCCCAGCCCTCGTCCCAGCGGCCGTCGCGCAGGCACAGGTAGGCCAGGTTGACGTGGGCGTTGACGTAGTCGGGAGCCAGCGCCAGCGCGCGGCGGCAGCAGGCTTCGGCATCCGGATGGCGGCCGAGCTGGGCCAGCAGCACGCCGAGGTTGGACCAGGCGGCGGCCGAGGCGGGATCGAGTTCGACCGCGCGCCACGACACGGCCAATGCCTCGTCGAAGCGCTTCAGGCGGGCCAGCAAGGCGCCGTGGTTCAGGTGGATGGTGGGCTGCGACGGGCGCAGCATGCGGGCGCGGCGGTAGTGCGCGTCGGCTTCGTCCAGCCGGCCGGCTGCTTCGGCCAGCCAGCCGAGGTTGGCATGGGCCTCGCCGAGCGCCGGCGACTGGTCGACCGCATCGCGAAAGCACGCCTCGGCATGGGCGAAGTCGCGCGCGGCGAGGTGGCGCGTGCCTTCGTGGAAGAGGTGGGTTGCAGCGTCCTGCATCCCGGCATTGGACGGGCAGGCGTGCGCAGCGAAAGGGCTGAATCGCGGGCCAAAACCGGTGCAGTTCCGGCGGCCGGTGCTCTGCCGAGGCTCAGTAGTGCGGCGGCAACTCGTCGCGCAGGCTGCGGAATGGCGCCGCGTCCGCAGGACCCTGCTGCTGGCGCAGCTGCTGGACCTGGGCCATCAGCTGCTCGATCTGCTGCTGTTGGCGCGCGACGAGGGCGTTCAGTTCGTCGAGCAGGTCTTCGGCGAAGCTGGCCTTGATTTCGAGGGCGGTGAGGCGGTGGTCGGTGGGGTCTTCGGGGGAATGCATGAGGCATTGGACCTCAAGTCTCCACCGGCTACTGTTTCGGCAAGCGGTGCAAAGCAGACGCCAGCAACCTCACCATCTGACCCTGGCGCCAGGGCAGGCCTCCGGGCAGATCCGCGAGCTTGTCCAGGGCCTCGTTCAGGTGCGGCAGCAACCAGCGCCGCGCAGGCTCGCCGCGCGCCCACACCTTCAGCACCACCGGCAAGCGCTCGTCCAGAGCGCCATCCGAGCCATCATCGGCAAGCCGACGGAGCAAACTCATGACGAAGCTCTGTGCCTGTGCATAGGCTTTGCCCGCCTTGCCCGTCCTAGGCGCCATCTCCTGCCACAAGGTCGACCAATGCTGTCCCTGGAACGCGCTCGTGTCGAGGCGTCCGAGGTCGGCTGCGATCTCGTGCAAGGCCCGATCCAATGCTTCCGCGGCACTCGCCACCGCAGGCAGCTTCAGGGCRTCCCCCTTGCCAAGCAGCTGCAGGCTGTCGAGCAAGGCTTTGCAGGACGCCAGCGGCACCCCGCTTGACCCCAGGATGCAGTTCCTCAGCTGATCCTGCCAAGTCTCGCCGGGAAACGCCTGCGCCGCCTCCAGCATCCGCGCGACGTCGGCATGCGCACCCTCCAGGCGTCCGTCGATCAGGAGGTAGGCCGGTACCCGGTCCCAGGCGTCGCGCTGCACGGTCATGGGAGAGGAATCCGGTTGCGGGCGCTGTACGGAAGGACTCCCGCGTCTTGTCATGGCGTCGATGAGGCAGGCCAGGATCTCCCATTGCTGCCACGACAAACGCTGGGGCTGCTTCGCGAGCCGTTTCATACCCTTGAGCAAGGCGGCGTCCAGCGTCGAGTCGGATCGGCCTCGCGCCAGATGGTGCAGCGCGTTCGGCAAACGCTCATCCAGCGATCCGCGCGCCTCGCCCATCAGGCCATCCATCAGTTGGCCAACCAGGCGCTGCACACGAGCGAGTTTCTCGTCCGTGCCCTCGCTCGGCATCCTCAGCGGCGCCCAGAGTTTCTCCCAGTGCGTGGGATCGAAAGTCTGCGGATCGAAACGCCTGCCGACATCGGCGGCGAACTGGCGCAGCGCCTGCAACAGCTCGGTTCTGAAACGGACAACGAACCTCGGCAACTCAATGCCCGGTTCATCGAACTGCTGAAGTTCGTCCATCAGCTCCCTGCAAACGTCCATGGGCGACACCCCGGACCTGTCGGCCGTGTCCTGCAGCGCGACCTTCAGCTGCTCGGTCCAGTTGGCCCCCTTGGACTGCGCCACCATCCTCAGCCAGCGTTCCACCCGGGCTTGCGCTTCGACCGTCCGGCCCGTGACTCGAAGATGATCCTGCAATCCGATCCAGCGCTCCAGATGAACCTGCATCGGCGGCGGTGCCTGCTTGCGCTGCTTCACGCGGCGGTGAAACGCCAGCATCCGTTCATAGATTCCTGTGCGCTCCACGTTCTTGTAGTGTTCTGCCCAAGTCCGGTCCAGGGCGTCCATCGACTTCTCGAAGGCCTCACGACTCACCACGCTTCCATCGTCGGAACTCTGGAAGAACACTTCCTCCAACCGGCGGTCCTCATCGTCGGCATCTCCAGTCGAAGGGTCGGCCGCCTCGTTCTTGACCTTGTCAAGCGCCACTCGAAAATCTTCCTCGAATACCGAGGGGTTGACGGCTTCGGCGCTCCTTGATGTCGGTGCTTCCAGCAGCAAGCGGATGACGCCGCAGATGGCCTCGACAGCGGCGGCACGTCGCCCGGCGTAGCAGAGGTCCTCCACCTGGGTGCGCAGAAGCAGCTTGCTGGTCGCATCGAGCCCCAGGTCGCAAACCATTTGAAGACCGGGACCATCTCCACCCCAGGGATCTTCGAGCAGGTAATCCAGTATTCGCGCCGCGAGCACCTCCAGCGCGAGTGCTTCGTTGCCCCCAGGCCCGTACGCCTTCACATACTCGCCGAGGAAGCCCGAATCGCCATTGAAGTCGCCGGCTCCGCCCTTGATGTCGAATCCTTCCATGAACTTCTGAAGCCGAACCGCCTCGCCGAAAAGAGCGCGCAACTTCTGAAGGTCTTGATCCTGCCGCTTCAAATGCCTCAACTCCTTGGCTCGCCTCCCTTGGCGCTCACGAAGTGCCATGGCCAAGGCGAGGCCTGACACGGCAACGATGGCCGGCCCGTACGGTCCTGCCTTGAGACCAAGGAGCATCAGCAGCGTCAGAGCCGACCCACAGACCCGGCCTTGCCCTGAGAGCACCCGCGTCGCACCGAAGAGGACCTCCCAATCCGCGATGTTCTTCTTTCGTTCGCAGTACGCGACCAGCGTATGGCGGATCATGTCGAGGACAGAATCTCCTGCCGTCGCCATCTGCCCCTTCACCAGTTGCTGGATCCGCCACTTGAACAGCGCCCTCGTGCGCTGCGCCACGTCCATCTCCTTGGCGCCCTGAGTAATTTCTAAGGAGCCGTTTGCGATACCGAAGGGCGCGACGAACGGCGCAAGGTGGAAGTCCGCAGTCCGCACGCACGCAGCACCCACGGTATGGGGCCAGAGCAGCCCATCACGGAACATACCGGCAGACATCTGGAACTTTTCGGCCAAGGCTCGCTTCGCGATCTGCCGGAGCTGCCAATGGCCATTTGGATGGTCGGGATCATTCGCCGCAGCCATCGTCTGCCCCAGCGTCCTGACTGCCTTCAACACCTGGCTCGCGGCGTCGTCCCAGTTCATCACGGCAGCCCAAAAGGACGGCCACGAGACCAGTGCCGCTGGAGAGGGCCTGCGCCCCTGCAAGAGGCAGCGCACGCAGTCCTCGATCATCGAGAACGTGATCACCACGTCGAGCTTGCACTTGTCGATGCTGGACAGCTTCTGCTTCAGCACGGCGCTGTCCATGTGCAGGCTGTGCCACGTCTGCGGAACAATGCCGAGGGCGGTGCCGACCGACCTGCAGTCCGCGTCGAGCGAAGCGGCGCCGGCGAGCGTGATCACTTGCGTCAGCGCCATCAGGCCGTAGTTTTCCGAGTGACGCTCGGTGGTGAACGCCTCCCTGGCGCCCACCAGGCTTTGGCCGATTCTCCGTGCAGGAAGGGCCTGTGCCAGCGTCGCACCGACCGTTTGACTGAGCCGCTTGCCCTGCTCCGCAGCGAGCTGCCGCTTCGTCTTCGCGGCCTTGCCATTCTTCTGCGACAGCGTCAGCGTCCTCCCGTCCCGGGATTCGATGAGCCCCTTCTGATGCAGCCGCCTTGCCGCTCTCGCGACAAGCGGAGCGATCCCGTCGAGCAATGCCGCATGGAGCTTCAACTCGTCCAGGAACTGCACGACGTCTTCGAAGCGGAGGGCGGTCGTTCCGTATTCCGCCAACAGCATGTCGACCACGGCTCCTTGGTCGATCGGGCCCAGCCTGCGCACCGGATCCATCTGGTTCAACCCAGCAGGCTGCCAGGCATAGTGCGCAATGAAACCTGCGTAGCTGGTCAAGCACTCATGCTCTTCTTCAGCTGGCATCGCGGGCTCCCAGTTCACGACCTGGTCCCGACTGGGTGATGAAAGGGCTTGCCCCTTCGCACCGACCGTGACCAAAGGTGTTCGCTTGCCAACCGGCACAGCACCACCGACCGCTCCCACCGAATCGAGCGAACGCGGACGCTCCCCCGGCGTGCACGGCGTCATGCAACCGCCTCGGGGCGACAACGATCGCCTGCATACTGCGCCATGGGACCCGTCAGGTCGTCATGCCAGGCGTCGATCCACGAGGGGATACGGGAACACAGCAACTGCAGCAGCGCGTCCTCCCCCTCCAACTCCTCCAAGGCGACATCCAGGATGGCAACGACATGCCGACTCTCGGGATGCAAGCTCAGGACGGGCCAACATCCTGGCGCTGCCGCGAGATTCAGTTCCAGCATTCGGCGGTAGTAGCCGGCATCGGCCTGGCCATGCACAGGCCCGAAGTCGACCATGACACGGCAGTGTCGATCGGGCACGTATCCGATGTGTACGTCCGTGCCGTCGAGGTTCAGGAATCCGGTCTGCAATAAATGCGCAAGCGGCTCCAATTTCAGCTGACGAGCCAACCGCTCCAGCAACGCATCAAATCTTTCCTGGCTCATCCGGGACATCCTTCGTGGGGTATCCCTCCCTGTACTGCGAACGAGCGCTCAGTAACCGCCCGCGGCGCAGCAATTCCCGGTTTCGCGCACGCCCCGCACTCTGAACGCTCACAGGGACCCGGGTTATCCCGTAGAGTTCGAACCTCCTCCGCGCCTCCCCTCCACCACCGTGAACCTCCCCCTGCTCGCCCTGGCCGCCGCCGCATTCGGCATCGGCACGACCGAATTCGTCATCATGGGCCTGCTGCCGGACGTCGCCCGCGACTTCGGCGTCACCGCCCCGGTGGCCGGCATGCTGGTGTCGGGCTACGCCTTCGGCGTGACCATCGGCGCCCCCATCCTCGCCATCCTCACCGCCAAGTGGCCGCGCAAGCGCGCGCTGGTGTCGCTGATGGGCCTGTTCATCCTCGGCAATGCGCTCTGCGCCATCGCGCCCACCTACGAATTCCTGATGGTCGCCCGCGTCGTCACCGCGTTCTGCCATGCCGCCTTCTTCGGCATCGGCGCGGTGGTGGCCGCGGGCCTCGTGCCGCACGAGAAGCGCGCGCAGGCCGTCTCGCTGGTGTTCACCGGCCTCACCGTCGCCAACATCCTGGGCGTGCCGCTGGGCACCGCGCTCGGCCACGCGGCCGGCTGGCGCTCCACCTTCTGGGCCGTCACCGGCATCGGCCTGGTCGCCATCACCGCGCTGTGGCACTGGCTGCCGTCGGCACTGCCGGCGCAAGAGGGCAGCATCCTGCGCGAGTTCCGCGCCATCGCGCGCTTCCAGGTGCAGTGCTCGCTGCTGATCAGCACGCTGGCCTCGGTCAGCATGTTCAGCGTGCTGACCTACATCGCCTACATCCTGCGCGATGTCACCGGCTTCTCGCCCGACCAGATCAGCTGGGCGCTGATGCTGTTCGGCGGCGGCATCACGGTGGGCGGCCTGCTCGGCGGGCGCCTGGCCGACTGGCGGCTCATGCCGGCGATGGCCGGCCTGTTCTTCTGCATCGCGCTGGTGCAGCTCGGCTTCGCCTGGACCAGCCAGTTCGCCGTGCCGGCCATGGTCACGCTCTTCGTCTGGGGCATCGTCGCCTTCGCGATCGGCCCGGCCGCCCAGGTGCGGGTGCTCGATACCGCCACCGGCGCGCCCAACCTCGCGTCCACGCTGAACCAGGGCGCCTTCAACCTCGGCAATGCCGGTGGCGCCTGGCTGGGCGGGCTGGTGATCGCGGCCGGCCGGCCGCTGCAGGACCTGTGCTGGCTGGGTGCCGGCGTCGCGGTGCTGGCGCTGGGCGTGGTGCTGGTGTCGGCGCAGATGGACAAGCCGCGCCGGCTGGCGGCTGCGTAGGAAGGAATGACGATCCCCGGATTGGCATCCGGGCTGCGCAGGCTCGTCAAGCGGGCCAAGCGGTCGTCGTCAATCCGGCGTCGGGATCTCCACCGCCACCACCGGCGGCTCGCCACGGAACACCCGCACGATGTGGGTGTAGACCATCGCATTGATGTAGAACAGCAGCACCACCATCGACAGGCGGAACACCTTCACGCCCAGCTCCTGCCAGCGCGCATCGTCCATCATCAGGAACAGGCCCCACGCGATGCCGCTGCCCAGCAGCATCAGGCCGAACAGGCCCAGAACGATCCAGCTGAAGATGATCATGGGGCGCAGAAACTCGTCATCCAGGTCCTCACCATGCGGGCGCCAGCTCGGCCAGGCCGGCCGGCGCCTCGCGCTCGTCCTCGAAGCTCACGATCTCGTAGCTCGACGCATCGGCCAGCACCGCGCGCAGCAGCTTGTTGTTGAGTGCATGGCCCGACTTGAACGCAGTGTAGGCGCCGATCAGCGGGTGACCGGCCACCTGCATGTCACCGATTGCATCCAGGATCTTGTGCTTGACGAACTCGTCGTCGTAGCGCAGCCCGTCGGTGTTCAGCACGCGGTAGTCGTCGACGACGATCACGTTGTCCATGCTGCCCCCCAGGCCCAGCCCGCGCGAACGCATCATCTCGACGTCCTTCGTGAAGCCGAAGGTGCGGGCGCGCGCGATGTCGCGCTTGTAGTGGCCCGAGCCCATGTCGAACACGACGCGCTGGCCGGTCTGGTTGACCGCCGGGTGGTCGAAGTCGATCTCGAAGGTCAGCTTGTAGCCGTTGTACGGCTCCAGCCGCACCCACTTCAGCTTCGGCCCCTCGCCCTCGCGCACCTCCACCGGCTTCAGGATGCGCATGAAGCGCTTCGGCGCCTCCTGCAGCTCGATGCCGGCCGACTGCAGCAGGAACACGAAGGACGCCGCCGACCCGTCCAGGATCGGCACCTCTTCGGCCGTGATGTCGACCCGCAGGTTGTCGATGCCCAGCCCGGCGCAGGCCGACAGCAGGTGCTCGATGGTGTTGACCTTCGGCGCGCCCGGGTCGCCGTTCAGCGACAGCGTGGTCGCCATGCGCGCCTCGGAAATCGACAGCACCGCCACCGGGATGTCGACCGGCGTCGGCAGGTCGACGCGCCGGAACACGATGCCGGTGTCGGGCGGCGCCGGCCGCAGCGTCAGTTCGACGCGCTGGCCGCCGTGCACGCCGACGCCGACAGCGCGGGTCAGGGACTTGAGGGTGCGTTGGGCAAGCATCCGCGGATTCTAGTCAGCGGGCGACCCGGACACACCCGGATCGCCCTACAGAAACCCCTACCGAAGCGATAGCGAGCGCCAACCTCAATCGGCTTGCTTGCGCAGGAACGCGGGGATTTCGATTTCATCCATCCCGTTGCTCGCCAGCGCATCCACCTTCGCCGCCGCGGTGCGGCCATTGCGCCACACGCTGGGCACGCTCAGGCTGCTGTAGTCGTGCGAGCCACCGCCCGGCGCGTTGACCGGCTGGGTCAGCACCGGGATGTTGTCGGTGCCGGTGCGCTGCGCGACCTGCGTGTGCACCACGCTGATCGGCGCCTGCACGCGCTTGGCCGGGCTCAGGCCGGTGGCGATCACCGTGACGCGCAGCTGGTCGCCCAGGCTCTCGTCGTAGGCGGTGCCGTAGATCACGTGCGCATCGTCCGCGGCATAGCGGCGGATGGTGTTCATCGCGTTGCGGCTCTCGCTCAGCTTGAAGCTGCCCTTGCCGGCGGCGATCAGCACCAGCACGCCGCGCGCGCCCGACAGGTCGATGCCTTCCAGCAGCGGGCAGGCCACCGCCGATTCGGCCGCCTTGTGCGCGCGGTCCGGGCCGCTGGCCGTGGCCGTTCCCATCATCGCCTTGCCCGGCTCGCTCATCACCGTCTTGACGTCCTCGAAGTCGACGTTGACCAGGCCGGGAATGTGGATGATGTCGCTGATGCCGCCGACCGCGTTCTTCAGCACGTCGTTGGCATGCGCGAAGGCCTCGTCCTGCGTCACGTCGTCGCCCAGCACGTCGAGCAGCTTGTCGTTCAGGATCACGATCAGCGAGTCGACGTTGGCTTCCAGCTCGGCCAGGCCCGCGTCGGCCGCCTTCATGCGGCGGTTGCCCTCGAAGTCGAACGGCTTGGTGACGACGCCCACCGTCAGCACGCCCATCTCCTTGGCGACGCGCGCGATCACCGGCGCGGCGCCGGTGCCGGTGCCGCCGCCCATGCCGGCGGTGATGAACAGCATGTTCGAGCCCTTGATGGCCTCGCGGATGCGGTCCACCGCCTCTTCCGCCGCGGCGCGGCCGGCCTCCGGCTTCGCGCCCGCGCCCAACCCGGTGCTGCCGAGCTGGATCAGGTGGTGCGCCGTCGAGCGGTTCAGCGCCTGCGCGTCGGTGTTGGCGCAGACGAATTCCACGCCCTGCACGCCGCGCGAGATCATGTGGTCGACCGCGTTGCCGCCGCCGCCGCCGACGCCGATCACCTTGATCTGCGTACCCAGGTCGAACTCTTCGATCATTTCAATGGCCATGGTGTTCTCCAATCCTTGTTGCAGTTGCCGTCTTGGTATGGCGCTCTGTCGGCGCCCGTCTTCTGTTGTTGTTCGTCATGGGGGATCCCGGCTGCCACAGAGATGGCAACTCAGGCATGCGTGCGTTCTGTGTGTCGTCATGCGCCTCTCCGTGGTGATTCAGAAATTGCCAAGGAACCAGTCCTTGGCGCGTCCGAACAGCGTCTTCACCGAACCCGCCTGCTGCGCCGCCTTGATGCCGCGCGCGCGGCCGAGCCGCGCTTCCTCCAGCAGGCCCATCACGGTGGCCGACCGCGGGTTGGCCACCATGTCGTGCAGCGAGCCGTGGTAGGTCGGGATGCCCTTCCTCACCGGCTTCAGGAAGATGTCCTCGCCCAGCTCGACCATGCCCGGCATCACCGCCGCGCCGCCGGTCAGCACGATGCCGCTGGACAGCAGCTCCTCGTAGCCGCTCTCGCGGATCACCTGGTGCACCAGCGAGAAGATCTCTTCCACGCGCGGCTCGATCACGCCGGCCAGCGCCTGGCGGCTCAGCATGCGCGGCGCGCGGTCGCCCAGCCCCGGCACCTCCAGGTTCTCGCCCGGGTCGGCCAGCAGCTGCTTGGCAACGCCGTACTCCACCTTGATCTCTTCCGCATCCTTGGTCGGCGTGCGCAGCGCCATCGCGATGTCGCTGGTGATCAGGTCGCCGGCGATCGGGATCACCGCGGTGTGGCGGATCGCGCCGTCGGTGAAGATCGCGACGTCGGTGGTGCCGGCACCGATGTCGACCAGCGCGACGCCCAGGTCCTTCTCGTCCTCGGTCAGCACCGCGTGGCTGGAGGCGCTCGGGTTCAGCACCAGCTGGTCCACCTCGAGCCCGCAGCGGCGCACGCACTTGATGATGTTCTCGGCCGCGCTCTGCGCGCCGGTCACGATGTGCACCTTCACCTCGAGCCGGCCGCCGCTCATGCCGATCGGCTCCTTGACCTCGTGGCCGTCGATCACGAACTCCTGCGGTTCCACCAGCAGCAGGCGCTGGTCGTTCGGGATGTTGATCGCCTTGGCGGTCTCGACGACGCGCGCCACGTCGACCGGCGTGACCTCCTTGTCGCGCACGATCACCATGCCGGTCGAGTTCTGCCCGCGGATGTGGCTGCCGGTGATGCCGGTGTAGACGCGCGTGATCTTGCAGTCGGCCATCATCTCGGCCTCCTTCAGCGCCTGCTGGATGCTCTGCACGGTGGCGTCGATGTTGACGACGACGCCGCGCTTGAGGCCGTGGGCCGACGCGATGCCGAGCCCGGCGACGCGCAGCTCGCCGTCGGGCAGCACCTCGGCCACCACCGCCATCACCTTCGCGGTGCCGATGTCGAGGCCGACCACCAGGTCCTTGTATTCCTTGGCCATGTTCCGTGTCACCCTCTCATTTCCGCTTGCCGGAGGCCGGGGCCTCCAGCGTCGTGGTGATGCCCTTGAGCCGCACCGCATACCCTTCGTTGTGGCGCAGGTCGGCGTAGACCAGCGGTCGTTGGTAGCGCGCGATCACCTGCGGCAGCGTGTCGAGGAAGCGGTCGACGCGCGCCGTCAGCTCATCGTCGCTGCCGCGCCCCAGCTCGATCTCGGCACCGCTGTCGAACTCGGCATGCCACGAGCCGCGCCCGCTCAGCGTCAGCCCGTCCATGTCCAGCTGGGCGCGGTGGAACATCGGCATCAGCCGGCGGTACATCGCGAGCACCTGGGCCGCGCTGCCTTCCGGCCCGCCCAGCGTGGGCAGCCCGTCGTCCTCGACGTCGCCCAGGTTGGCCTCGAACACCTCGCCCTCGGTGTTGACCAGCTTGTCGCTGCCCTCCTCCACCGACCACAGCGCCGCGGCCCGGTGCTCCTGCAGCGACACCGCGATGCGGTTCGGCCACACGCGGCGCACGATGGCCTGGCGCACCCACGGCACCGATTCGAACGCGCGCTGGCCGCGCAGCAGGTCGAGCGTGAAGAAGTTGCCGCTCAGCTGCGGCAGCGCGTTGGCGCGGATGGTCGACACGCTGTTGCGCGTCAGGTCGCCCTCGACGCGGATGGCGCGGATCGCGAACACCGGCTGGCGCGACAGCCACAGCAGCAGCAGCGCCGCGAAGAGGGCCGCGGCCAGGCCGAACAGCACCGTCGCGCTGGCGTTGAGCAGGCGCACGTCCACCGGCAGCTCGGCGGCCGGTGTGCGGTGGAGTGCGGTGGCGCGGCGCATCGTGTGTCAGGCGGTCTTCGCGGACGAGTCGAGCGCGGCCTGCGATGCCAGGTGCAGGCACAGCTGCTCGTAGCTGATCCCCGCGGCCTTGGCCGACATCGGCACCAGCGAGTGCGAGGTCATGCCCGGCGAGGTGTTCATCTCGAGCAGGAAGGGCTTGTTGTCGCTCTTGCGGATCATCAGGTCGGCCCGGCCCCAGCCGCGGCAGCCGAGCGCCCGGTAGGCCTGCACGACGATGCGCTGGATCTCCTGCTCCAGCGCGGCATCCAGCCCGCTCGGCACGTGGTACTGGACGACGTCGGTGAAGTACTTGTTCTGGTAGTCGTAGGCCCCCTCGGGCGCGGCGATGCGGATCACCGGCAACGCCTGCGCGCCGGCGCCCTCGCCCAGCACCGGGCAGGTCACCTCGGCGCCGTCGATGAACTCCTCGCACAGCACGTCGGGGTCGTACCTGGCCGACAGAGCGACCGCATCGGCCATGTCGGAGTAGCCCTGCACCTTGCTGACGCCGATCGACGAGCCCTCGCGCGGCGGCTTGACGATCAGCGGCAGGCCCAGCGAATCGGGCACGGCCTGCAGCTGCGCGCGGTCCAGCTGGTCGGGGGCCAGCAGCACGTAGCGCGGCGTCGGCAGCCCGTCGGCCAGCCACACGCGCTTGGTCATCACCTTGTCCATCGCGATCGCCGAGGCCATCACGCCGGAGCCGGTGTAGGGCACGCCCAGCAGTTCGAGCGCGCCCTGCACCGTGCCGTCCTCGCCATGGCGGCCGTGCAGCGCGATGAAGGCGCGCGCGAAACCGTCGTGCGCCAGCTCGGCCAGTTCGCGCTCGGCCGGGTCGAAGGCATGCGCATCCACGCCCTGCGACAGCAGCGCGGCCAGCACGCCGCCGCCGGACAGCAGCGAGATCTCGCGCTCGGCGGAGCTGCCGCCCATCAGCACGGCGACCTTGCCGAGCGACTTCGGATCGATCTTCCTGGTGGGGCTCAACATCACACGCCCTCCTTCATCAGTTCGAGCACCTGGCCCGGCACGGCGCCGATCGAGCCGGCACCCATCGCGATCACGACGTCGCCGTCGCGCACCTGTCCGGCGATGGTCTCGGGCATCTGCCCGATCTCGTCGACGAACACCGGGTCGACCTTGCCGGCCACGCGCAGCGCGCGCGCCAGCGAACGGCCGTCGGCGGCGACGATCGGCGCCTCGCCGGCGGCATACACCTCGGCCAGCAGCACCGCGTCGGCGCTGCCCATCACCTTGACGAAATCCTCGAAGCAATCGCGCGTGCGGGTGTAGCGGTGCGGCTGGAACGCGATCACCAGGCGCCGGCCCGGGAAGGCGCCGCGCGCCGCGGCGATCACCGCCGCCATCTCCACCGGGTGGTGGCCGTAGTCGTCGATCAGCGTGAAGCGACCGCCGGCCTTGCCGCCGTTGTTCTCCGCGCGCACCGGCACCTCGCCGTAGCGTTGGAAACGCCGGCCGACGCCGCGGAACTCGGCCAGCGCCTTCACCAGCGGCGCATCCGGCAGTTCCAGCTCGGTGGCCACCGCGACGGCGGCCAGCGCGTTCAGCACGTTGTGCTCGCCGGGCAGGTTCAGCGTGATCGCGAGATCGGGCAGCACGACGCCGTTGCGCCGCTGCACGGTGAAACGCATCTGGCCGCCCGGCAGCGCCTGCACGTCGACCGCGCGCACCTGCACGTCGGCCCCCAGGCCGTAGGTGACGACCGGGCGCGAGACCATCGGGATGATGGAGCGCACGCCGGGGTCGTCGCCGCACAGGATGGCCGCGCCGTAGAACGGCATGCGGTGCAGGAACTCGACGAAGGCCGCCTTCAGCCGCGCGAAGTCGTGGCCGTAGGTGTCCATGTGGTCGGCGTCGATGTTGGTGACGACCGACAGCACCGGCAGCAGGTTCAGGAAGGACGCGTCCGATTCGTCGGCCTCGACGACGATGTAGTCGCCCGAGCCCAGGCGCGAGTTGGCGCCGGCCGCGTTCAGCTTGCCGCCGATCACGAAGGTCGGGTCGACGCCGGCCTCGGCCAGCACGCTGGTGACCAGCGAGGTGGTGGTGGTCTTGCCGTGCGTGCCGGCGATCGCGATGCCCTGCTTCAGGCGCATCAGCTCGGCCAGCATCACCGCGCGCGGCACCACCGGCACGCGCTTGTTGCGCGCGGCGATCACCTCGGGGTTGTCGCCCTTCACCGCGGTCGACGTGACCACCGCCTCGGCGCCGACGATGTGCGAGGCGTCGTGGCCGACGAACACGCGGATGCCCAGCGACGCGAGGCGCTGCGAGGTGGCGCTGTCGCTCTGGTCGGAGCCGGAGACGGTGTAGCCGAGGTTGTGCAGGATCTCGGCGATGCCGCTCATGCCCGCGCCACCAACGCCTACAAAATGAATGTGCTTGACGGCGTGCTTCATGCCACCAGCCTTTCGAGTTCGTTCGCCACGCGGGCAGCCGCGTGGGGTCTGGCGAGGGCCCGTGCCTTCGTCGCCATCGTGTTCAATGCATCGCGCGTGAAGCCCTTCAGGACTTCGGCCAGGCGCTGCGGCGTCAGCTCGGCCTGCGGCAGGTGCAGGGCCGCGCCGTGCTGCGCCATCCAGGCCGCGTTGTCGCGCTGGTGGCTGGTGGTGCTGACCACCAGCGGCACCAGCACGCTGGCGACGCCGGCCGCGCACAGCTCGCTCACCGTCACCGCGCCGGCCCGGCAGACGATCACATCGCAGGCGGCCAGCCGCGCCGCCATGTCGTCGATGAAGGGCAGCACCTCGGCGTCGACCTCGGCCATCGCGTAGGCGGTCTTCACGCCGTCGGCGTGCGCGGCGCCGGTCTGGTGCGTGACGCGCGGGCGTTCGCCGGCGGGCATCAGCGCCAGCGCCAGCGGCAATGTCTCGTTGAGCACCTTCGCACCCAGGCTGCCGCCGACCACCAGCACCTGCAGCGGGCCGCCGCGGCCGGCGAAGCGCTGCTCGGGCGGCGGCAGCGATTCGATCTCGGCGCGCACCGGGTTGCCGGTGACGACGCCGAGCTTCGTGTCGTGGGCCGCCTCGCCGTCGAAGCCGAACGCGATGCGGTCGGCCACCGGCAGCAGGCTCTTGTTGCTCATCAGCAGCGACGCGTCGGCATTGACCAGCATCAGCGGCTTGTTCAGCAGCGAGGCCATCAGCCCGCCCGGGAAGCAGACGTAGCCGCCCATGCCGAGCACCGCATGGGCGCGGCGGCGGCGGATGATCTGCAGGCAGTGCCAGAACGCGAGCAGCAGCCGGAAGCCGCCGGTCAGCGTGTGCAGCAGGCCCTTGCCGCGCAGGCCGCTGAAGCTGATGGCGTCCATCGGGATGCCGCTGGGCGGCACCAGCTTGTTCTCCATGCCGTGCGTGGTGCCGAGCCAGCTGACGGACCAGCCGCGGCTCTGCATCTCGCGCGCGACGGCGAGGCCGGGGATGATGTGGCCGCCGGTGCCCGCGGCCATGACGATCAGGTGGCGCGCGCTCATGCCCGCCCCCCGCGCATCATCTGCCGGTTCTCGATGTCGATGCGCACCACGATCGCCAGCGCGATCAGGTTCATCAGGATCGCGGACCCCCCATAGCTCATCAGCGGCAGCGTCAGCCCCTTGGTCGGCAGCACCCCCAGGTTCACGCCCATGTTGATGAAGGCCTGCCCGCCCATCCAGATGCCGATGCCCTGCGCGAACAGCCCGGCGAACACGCGGTCCAGCGCGACCGCCTGGCGCCCGATGTGGAACACCCGGCGCGACAGCCAGAAGAAGGCCGCGATCACGCAGGCGACGCCGACGAAGCCGAGCTCCTCGCCGATCACCGCCAGCAGGAAGTCGGTGTGCGCCTCCGGCAGGTAGTGCAGCTTCTCGACGCTCGAACCCAGCCCCTGCCCCAGCACCTCGCCGCGCCCGAAGGCGATCAGCGAATGCGACAGCTGGTAGGCCTTGCCCAGCGTGTACTTCTCGTCCCACGGGTTCAGGTACGCGAAGATGCGCTCGCGCCGCCATTCGCTGAAGGTGATCATCAGCACGAAGGCGCCCACCAGCACCGCGGTGATCAGGAAGAACATGCGCCCGTTGACGCCGCCGAGGAACAGGATGCCCATCGCGATCGCCGCGATCACCATGAAGGCGCCCATGTCCGGCTCGGCCAGCAGCAAGAGGCCCACCACCGCCACCGAGATCGCCATCGGCATCACCGCGCGGAAGAAGTTCTCCTTCACCTCCATCTTGCGCACCATGTAGTTGGCGGCATAGAGTGCGATCGCCAGCTTGGCGAGCTCCGAGGGCTGGAAGTTGGTGAAGACCAGCGGGATCCAGCGCCGCGCGCCGTTCACGCCCTTGCCGACGTGCGGGATCAGCACCAGCACCAGCAGCAGCAGCGAGGCCGCGAACAGCCACGGCGCGCACTTCTCCCACAGGCTGACCGGCAGCTGCACCACCACCAGCGCGGCCACCAGGGCGACGACGATCGACAGCACGTGCCGCACCAGGAAGTGCGTCGGCGCATAGCGCGTGAACTTCGGGTTGTCGGGCAGCGCGACCGAGGCCGAATACACCATCACCATGCCGAGCGCGAGCAGCGCCACCACCACCCACACCAGCGGCTGGTCGAAGCCCTGCAGCTGCACCGGCTTGTTCGCCGACGCACCGGTCCAGTCGCGGATCGGCACCGACGCGTCGCGCTTGAAGAGCGCGCGCACGCGCTCCTTCCAGCCGTCGAACCCGAAGCGCGCGGCGATGCTGCTCATGCCTCGTTGCCCCCCTCGGCCGCCAGCGCGCGCACCTCGTCGCAGAACACCTGCGCGCGGTGTGCGTAGTTGCGGAACATGTCCAGGCTCGCGCAGGCCGGGCTCAGCAGCACCGCATCGCCCGCATGGGCTCGCGTGAAGGCCCAGCGCGTGGCGGCCTGCAGCGTGTCGTGGCGCTCGATCGCGATGCCGGCGCCCTGCAGCGCCTGCTC